>DATBBD010000510.1:0-4006 GCA_036271175.1 Polyangiaceae bacterium
CACTATCTCGCAGATTTGCGCGATCGCCTTCTTGGTGGGAAGTCCACCCTTCGAGAGCAGCGACGGATTCGTCGTCACGCCGTCGATGGCGCCCATGGCCGCCGCCTCACGGATTTCTCCGATGTCTCCGCTGTCGATGAAGAATTTCATTTTGGTTCGCCTTTTCTACACGGGAAAATGGTGGGAGTGCTTCCCCTCGCGAGGATTCCGAGGGGCCGAGCCCTCGCACACACTCGGCTAACTCCCCCGATGCTTCGCCGCAAGCTGCCGTTGGTTTCCTCGGCAGTCCCCCGAGGGTAGGTTCGGCACGTGGCGCGACGTTCCAGGCCTCCTGGCTTCGATATGACCTACCGACCCCAGGAGTCGGTCTTCGGGCCGCCGTTTCTGGCGCGAGTCCCGTCGCTCGCGTATTTCGCCGCCGCGGTGTTCATTCTCGGCGCGGTCTTGCTGGGCCAGCACTCCGATTCCGGCACGTGGCTGTTTCACTACGTGGTCGAAGAAGACGTGCGGCGCGTGATGAGCATCCGCACCTTCGCGATCATTCTCTTGGTGAGCTCGCTGTCGTCGGTGCTCCGCGCCGGCATGCGCGGCGTTCGCATCTACTCGGACGGCGTCGAGTCGCGTGACGTGTTGAACTTCATCGTTCCGAAACTGAAGCGCTACCGCTGGCCGCAGATCGAACGGATCATTCTCGACGGCGCGTCGCGCATCGCGCTCGATCTCTGGGATGGGAGCCGCACCTATCTTCCCGAGGTCGGCGATCGCGCGACGCTCGCGGCAGCGCTCGAGCACATCGCCGCGGCGCGCGCGATCCCGGTTCGCGGCGGAACGCTCGAGCTCGACGAGCTCGCCGACGACGACGGACAGAACTGAAGCGTCGAGTGCTCGCCTGCGCGTCGCGCGAGTGAGCTCAATGGTCATTGTTTCGTGCAAAAGCGGGAGGCAATTCGGAACAACGCGGCGTAGAGCCACGAACCCGCGGCCGTTTACGTCCGCTTGGGCCATTTTATCGGCTTTTTCGCCGATATCGACTGGCGCTCGCCGATTGTGGTCGCACGTTTCGACAATGGCTTCCATTCGACGCATCGATGCAAGCGGCTTCGACCCCGATTCATTCGAGGACCCCTCGCGCAATTCGCTCAACGCCGACTGGGCGCGAGCGACGGCGAGCGAGCCGTACGACGCGCCGCGCGCTGCAATCACGTGGCGACCCGGAAAGCCCGTGCAAACGACCATCGCGACGATGGCCGCGGGTGCGATCGGCGGCGTGGTGTTCCTGTTCGTCGCCCGCGCCGTCGCGGCGCTCCATCCCGGTGGCATCGACGTCGTGGCGCTCGCCGGGCACGCGGCGGAGCGCGTCATTCCCGGCGGCGATCTGCTGCAATCCGCCGTGGTTCTGGCGCTTTCAGCCGGCGCCGTCTTCGGCGCGTTCGCGGGGCTCCTCGCGCTGCGGGTCACGCGGATCGTGCCGCGGATCCTCTTCTTCGCCATCCTCGTGCCGGCGGTCTGGATCCTTCTTCAAGCCTTCGTCATTCGGCCGCTGGCGCCGTGGACGGTCGACGGTCTTCCGTTCGCGCCGTTTCTCGCGGGGTCGCTCGCGTACGCGGTCTGCATCGCGCTGGTTCGGCCGATCGGCGCGGTCGACGTGAAAATTCCGAAACGCCGTTGCGTGCTCGACGAGGACGACGACGACGAGGAGCCGGTGCGGCTCGTCATTCGCCGTTAGTCGGTGCGCGGAGCACGTGGACCTTATCGGTCAGACGATTGCTCACCCACACTTTGTTGTTCTTGTCGACGATCACTGCGCCCGCGTCGGGAAGCTTTTCGATGATCGGGAGGCCCTTTTCAGGACCGAGAATGAAGATGGCGTCGTCGATCGCGTCGGCCGTGAACGCGTCGGCGGCCCAGACTGTCACGCTCCGACACGCCGTCGCCGGATAGCCGGTCCGCGGATCGATGATGTGGTGGTACCGCTTCCCGCCGATGAAGAAGGCGCGCGCATAGTCGCCGGCGGTAGAAAACGCGTGATTCGAGAGCTCGATCGTCGCGAAGAATTCGCCTTCGGGGCCGCGCGGATCTTGGATCCCGCTCACCCACGGTGATCCGTCCGGCTTGCTTCCCGCGCCGTACAAGTCTCCGCCCGCCTGCGCGAGAAAGTCGTGAAGCCCGGCAGCCTCGAGCACCTTCGCGGCCTTATCGACGGCGTACCCTTTGGCGATGCCACCGAGGTCGATACGCATACCTTTGCCGATCGTCACGGTGTGCGCCGCAGTGTCGACCTTGATTTTCCGGTAGTCGACGAGCTTTCGCTTTTCGGCGAGCACCTTCGGGTCGGGGAGCTTCGGATTCGCCTCCGCCGCGTCGCCGAATTTCCACAGATCGCCGAGCGCGTGGAAGCTGATGTCGAACACGCCGCCGGAGAGCTTGCTGGACCAGAGGCTTTTCTGAATCACCTCGAGTGTCTCGTCGCCGACCTGAACCGGCCTGCCGGCATGCACGTTGATCTGGCCGACCTCGCTGTCGTCGCGCCACGACGTCATCACGCCTTCGAGTCGCTTGATCTCCGCGTGGGCGCGACCCATCGCGTCGCGGATCGCGCGCTCACCGAGCGCCGGCGTCGTGTACGCGATGAAATGGACCGCGGTGCCCATCGCAGGCTGCTCGAAGTCGACCTTCACCGGCGTGAAGGGTGGAGCGACCCCGCTCGATACCGATGCAGGCGGGAGCGTCGGCGTCGTCCCCGCGTGCGCACTCGGCTCTGCGCGTGCCCCCTCTTCTTTTTGGCAAGCGAACGCGAGACCGACGGACAGTGCCGCGATCGTCGCGGGAAGATTCGGCCACGCCGTTCGCGAGCGCCGCATCGTCAGCGCCCCTTGAAGTTCGGTTTTCGCTTCTCGGAAAACGCGAGCAGCGCCTCTCGCCGATCTTCGGTTCCGAGGCATTCGTCGTAGAGCGCGAGCTCGCGCGCGAGGCCCGCCTCGAGGTCGAGCGTCCGCGTCGCGTCCGCGGCGGCCAGCACGAGCCGCTGGGCGATGGGCGCCCCTTCGACGATCGGTTTGATCCACTCCAAGGTGTCCTCGAGGACGTCCTTGCCGGGCCGGGTGACGCGATTCACGAGCCCGATCGCCAGCGCGTGCGACGCGGTGATCCTCTTGCCGAGCAACAGGAGCTCCTTGGCCCGCGCTTCACCGACGATTCGCGGGAGTCGTTGCGTGCCGCCCGAACCCGGGATGATGCCCAGCGTCGTTTCCGGGAGGCCGACCAACGCGTGCTCCGCCGCGACGCGCAGATCGCACATGAGGGCGAGCTCGAGCCCGCCGCCGAGCGCCACGCCGTTGATGGCCGCGATCACCGGCGCGGGAAATGGGTCGACCCACGCGAGCTCGCTCCGATAGAGCGCGAGCTGCGCGCGGACCTCGTCGTCGCTCATCCCTTTGCGTTCCTTCAGATCGGCTCCCGACGAGAACGCCTGATTGCCGGCGCCGGTGAGCACGACGGCGCGTACCGTCGCATCCGCGGCGAGCCCTTTGCCGATTCTGCCGAGCTCGAGCACCATGTCGCGGCTCATGGCGTTTGCCTTTTTCGGGCGATCGAGCGTCACGACGGCGACGCCTTTCTTCGTCTCGACGCGAACGGGGCGTTCGTCGCTCATCGCTTGTGCCGCGCCTTCTTCGCTCCCTCGACCTTAGCGAACCGGGTTTTCAGGTCGCCGAGGTCGCGACGGAGCTGCTCGAGCTCGTCGGAAAGCCGCTTGGTGTCCGCGCTCGGCCCTTGCCCGAGCCCCTTCAGCGCCTCACGAAGCCGGCGCGTGACGCGTCCGTCGAGTTCGCGATCGAGCCGTCGTCGGAGCGCTCCCCGCGCGCGGGCGTCGCCGACCGTTTCGAGCGCGCGGACGACGGAGATGCGAAAGTGCGGGTCGTCGTCGTCGAGCAAATCTTCGAGCCGTTCGCGCACTTTGCGATCGTCCGAGAGGCGCGCCAGAGACGACACCGCCGCGCGGCGAGCC
>DATBBD010000511.1:0-2106 GCA_036271175.1 Polyangiaceae bacterium
CGGAGTCCGCAAAGTCTTCAAACCCGGCACCCCCCTCGGCGACATCACCGACTGGGTCCGCGACAACGTTCTGCCGCGTACTTCGTAATCGCCTATCCCGCCGAGCACTGTTAAATCAGCAGCGCTGCCCACCCCGCGCCATGCTCGGCGGCTCCGCCGCCTGCGCGTGCCGCCGCCCCTCCCCGATGTCGTGCTCGGCGCAACCGCCTGCGCGCGCCATGGGTGGGGCGAGCGCGGTCAGGCTCGGAAGGTTCGAGCGGCGCCCCGGTTCAAGGTTGGGGGTAGAGCTAGAGCTAGAGGTCGGGGGGCGGGCGGCGCGGTGCCCTAGCTCTGGCCTTAGCCTTAGCCATCCCTCGTCCTCCGCCCCCTCAAGTCGCGAAGGTGGACGAGCGCCGAACACCACTGGTGCACGCGGCGCCACCACGAGGCAGCCCCTCTCACTCATGGGCTCGTGGCCGCCTCACACCTGCTCACATGCGCAGCAATTCATCCGTTCAGGTGAGGCGTTCGCGGACACAATCCAGCGGGAATTACGCTGTCTGAGTTGTTGACAGGGAGGGCGGAGGACCCTTAGGGTCGGGCGGCTAGTGGGAAAAAGTGGGCCAGAGTGCCGCTTAGTCCCATCGGTTGGATCGGCGACCAATGTTCCGCGGGCAGTTCGTCCACAGCATCGATTCGAAAGGGCGCGTCAGCTTGCCGGCGCGCTTTCGTGAATCGGTCACGGTCGAAGGGGACGCGCGCCTGGTGCTGACGCCGTCGCTCACGAACGATTGCCTGCACCTGTATCCGCTCGCGAACTGGGTCGATTTCGAGCGCGAGGTGGCGACGCTCCCGCGGTTCGATAAAGACGTCGTGCGGTTTCGTCGCGTGTACGTCTCGGCCGCGCGCGAATGCGAGCTCGACGGGACGGGCCGGCTTCTCATCAACCCTGATTACCGCGAACGGGCGAGTTTAGAAAAAGAAGTGCTCTTCGCGGGCACCGGCCGGTTCATCGAGGTTTGGTCGAAGGAACTCTGGGATCGCGCGACCGCCCCGCTCGCGCCGGACGACAATGATCGATTCGTTCAGCGGGTGGAGGAGCTCATCCGAATATGACGATGGCAGCCACGATCTTCACCGACGAAAAGCCCTTCGACCACGTGACCGTCATGCTGGCGGAGGCGATCGACGCGCTCGCGCCGCGGCGAAACGGCCTGTACGTCGACGCGACGGTCGGCGGCGCCGGCCACGCGACGGCGCTCCTCGAACGCGCGCCCGAGGCTCGGCTCATCGCCTTCGACCGCGATCCCCTCGCCGTCGACGTCGCGCGGCGGCGACTCGAACCCTTTGGCGAGCGCGCGCGTGTCGAGCGCTGCCCGTTCAGTGAAATTCCGGAGTGGCTCGCGGCGTCGGGCATCGACGGCGTCGACGGCTTGCTCGCCGATCTCGGCGTCAGCTCGCCGCAGTTCGACGACGCCGAGCGCGGCATGAGCTTTCGCTTCGAAGGCCCGCTCGACATGCGGATGGATCCGACCAGCGGCGAGACCGCGCTCGAGCTCATCGAGCGGCTCTCGCAAGACGAGCTCGCCGACGCGATCTACCAGTTCGGCGAAGAGCATCGTTCGCGCCGCGTCGCGCGCTGCATCAAGCAATCCTTCGAAGCGGGCGAGCTCTCGACGACCCTCGATCTGCGTCGCGCGGTGGTGCGCGCGGTCGGTCCGCGCCGCGTCGGCGGGGTCGATCCCGCGACGCGCACGTTCCAGGCCCTTCGCATCCTGGTGA
This sequence comes from Polyangiaceae bacterium, assembly GCA_036271175.1. Classification (GTDB taxonomy): domain Bacteria; phylum Myxococcota_A; class Polyangia; order Polyangiales; family Polyangiaceae; genus DASZVB01. The sequence continues at coordinate 1,762 of DATBBD010000511.1, forward strand.
ACGGCGAGCTCGACGAGCTCGCGGCGCTTCTGGCGGCCGCGCCGAATCTCGTCAAGCCCGGCGGCACGGCCGTTTTCATCAGCTTTCACTCGCTCGAAGATCGGCTCGTGAAGCGCGCGTTTCGCGAGCGGTCGCTCTGGGAGCGCCTCTCGAAGAAACCGGTGCTACCAGGCGACGCCGAGCAGGCCGAAAATCCGCGGTCGCGGAGCGCCAAGCTCCGCGCCGCGCAGCGCGTCGATCTCGACGGCTTCGACACGTTGAACGACGAACCCTCGTCCGAGCGTTCAGGAGAGGACGAATGAAAAGGTCCGAGCGTTCCGGAGACGATGAATGAAAAGTCGTCCG
>DATBBD010000512.1:0-6937 GCA_036271175.1 Polyangiaceae bacterium
ATGACCACGAACCCCATGCTCAAATGGCCGATGTTCATCATCCCCGCGCGTTGGGGGTTTCAGGGTGTGGTCGGCCAGGAGCGGCTCGCGATCGCCGACGATCCGTCGTGGATCATGGACCTGAAGAAGCCGGACCTCACGAGCGCGTCCGACTTCATCTTCGCCGGGCATTTCAAGTGCGCGGCGGCGCAAATCGCGAGCGACTCGCTCGACGGCGCCTGGGGTTTCGTGAACTACGAGGCCGCGTGGCTGCCTCCCGCAGTGCTCACGGCGATGATGCTCGTGATGCTCGGCGGGGTTTTGGTGCTCTTACAAGGCCGAGACCCGGTCTAATCTCTAACTCAGCTCGCCGTCCTTCGCTTTCGCGACCCATTTTTCGATTTCGCGCTCGACGGCGTCGATGGCGACTTTGCTGAAGGGCTTGAGCAAGAAGGGGATGTCCGCGTCGAGATCGATGGTCTTCGGCGTGACGGCGAGCTTTCCGCGAAGCGTCATCCCTTTTGCCGTGAACGAGACGTTCGCGGTGTCGTCGGTCGCCCACGTCGCGGTCGGGTTGTACTTCGCGTAGCGAGCTCGATAGGAATCGAACGCCGCGACCGCCGCCTTCTTGGCGAGATCGATCCCGAGGTCGTGGGGCACACTGTGTTTCATCTCGGTCGTTTCTCCGCGAGCGCCGCCCAGGCGCGCTCTCTCCGTGTTTCGCGCGCCTTCGACGCGACCGCAACGAGAACTCGGTCCCTGTACCACCTCTCGCGCTCGCCGTCCGCCACGAGCGCCCAGTGAGGTTCCGCGTCGGCCAAGTCGCGCGCGATATCGTCGAACAGCCCCGCCAGCACGATGTGCGTTTCGGCGCGGCGGGGATCGAGCGCCGCAGCGACCGATGCCGTCGCGAGCCGCGCGGCGAAACGCTCCGAAACATTCGCGGGCCACCCGTGGCGCAACGCCACGGACGACAGATAGCCGAGCATCGCGGCCTGGACGTGAATGTCTTCGACCGTTCGAAACGCTTTGGTGAAATCGTCCCAGCCGTCGCCGGGAAGGACGGCCTCGCGCGGAAGCTCGACGCCATCGAACGTGATTTCGCCGTGAGGCACCTCGGGAACGAACGGCGTGGGCTCCATCTCGGTGACCGTGACGCCGGGGTGCGTTCGTTTGACGACGACCGCGACGAGACGCGGCCGATCGCCCTGGTCGCCGTCGGTCGCGATCGCGACGATGACGTCCGCGAGCGGCCCCATCGTGCTCCATCGCTTCGTGCCCGAAAGGGTGACGCCTTCGAATGGATGCCACTCGAGCTTCGCGCGGATCGAGCGAGGATGGTTCCCCGCCACTTCGGTCACCGAAAACGTCGCGACCTTGCCGGGGTCGAGGCTCGGCACGAGAGCGGCGATCGCGGCCTGATAGCCCGAAGCGAACGCGAAGCCGACGCGATCCGAAGCGTATCCTCCCGCGACCGCGCGCTCGAACGGGCGCGAAAACCGGGCTCGCAAAGGCGCCGATGCCGCCCAGAACGGCGCGAGCTCCGTCGCGTCGAGCGGCGGCGGTCGTTCACGCAATATCAGCTTCGCCAGATCGTCGTTCACGTCTCTGATCCGTTCGCAAACCATTGGGAGAGCCGGCGCGCCATTGCACCTTCCAAGCCTTCCGCGCGGGTCGCTCGACGGAAACCGTCGAGCATGCCGGCGATCAAGGAGCCGGCGAAGGGTTCGCCGCGAACGCGCATTTTGCCGTCGCGATTTGCCGAGGTCGCGTCGAGCTCGCCGGTCATCAACTCGAGGAGCGTGTCGGTGCCGACGGTGACCGTCGCGTCGGACGGGCGCGGAATGCCGCGCTTCGTCGAGAGCGACGCGCCGTCGAGCGTGATGGCGAAGTCTGCGCCGGAGGGTCCGGTGACGTCGAGGTGCACCGCGAGCTTTGCCGGCGGCGAAGGTCCACGATCACGCGCCCCGCGCGCGAACCGCGGGAGCACCGAGACGAACACGGCGACCCGTCGATCGGTCTTGAACCGAGATTGCTTTCCGAACGCGATGGCCACGTCTGCGGCCGTAGGATACTCCGGCTGCCAGCCGAGCTCGCGCTTCGCTTTGTCGGAGTTCACGAGCATCTGAAAACCGCCGACGGCGAGCCAGTTCGGATCCGTGCCATTTTTCGATAGAAACCGGGCCCCCGAAGAAACCTTGGCCGCCGCATTCGCAAGCAGCTGCGGGATGCGGAGGACGCGAAATCCAGCGAGGCGCGCGAAGTCTTCGCTCGAGAGGGAATCGGCGGCGACCAGGTTGTACGCGCCGCGCACGTCGCTCTTCAACGCCCGCACGACGGCATCCGCCACGTCTTGGTCCCACACGATGGGGCCGCGCGCAGACCCGACCACCGGCATCAAGCGACGCCGCAGCGAGGCTTCACTCACGTGCGCGATGCGACGACCGAGGAGCGCGCCGGGACGGAGGCGCACGACGGCGATGTGGGGGTGCGCCGCTTCGAACCCGTCGAGATACTCTTCGACCTCGAACTTGTTGTCGGCGTAAGCGAGAAACCCGGTACGGCTCCGCCGGGTCGTTTCGACGACGGGCTCCGGCAAGTCGGGCACGAGCCCATAGGCGGCGACCGACGATGTGTACACGATGCGCTTCACGCCGTGGCTCGCCGAGGCTTCGAAGAGACGCTTCGTGGCGTCGACGTTCACGGCTTGCATCGTGTCCCGCGACGCCGCCTTCATGACGATGAACGCGAGATGGACGAGCGCGTCGGCGCCCTCGAGGTGCCGCTCGAGACCCGGATCGCGCATATCGGCGATCCGCCAGTCGATCCGCGGGCTCGGCACGCGAGGCGGCACGACGTCGAGCGACACGATGCGCTCGAACGTGTCGTCTGCGACGAGCCGCTCGAGCACGACCGATCCGAGCTGACCGGATCCTCCCGTGACGACGACTTTCATCGGCAGGGTTCCAAATGGGCCAGCAAAAGGCGTATCCGCTACAGCCCCGAGAGTAAAGCGTTTTTGGGCCGGCATTCTCGAGCGGACTATAAAGTCGTCCCATGACGACGCCGCGCCTCGGGAACCGAATGCGTTTCCTCAAGCAATCCGAGATCCGGAACATGACGCTCGAGTGCACGCGCGCGGGCGGCATCAACATGTCACAGGGGGTGTGCGATACGCCGGTCCCCGACGAAGTTCGTCGCGCCGCGAAGGCCGCGATCGACGAAGGGTGCAACATCTACACGCGCTACGACGGCGTGCCCGAACTCCGTGCGGCGATCTCGAAGAAACTCCGCCGCATGAACGGTCTCGATTTCTCGCCCGACGGCGAGATCGTCGTGACCAGCGGTTCGTCCTCGGCATTTTATGCCGTGTGCTTGGCGATCCTCGACCCCGGTGACGAGATCGTCCTCTTCGAGCCGTACTACGGCTATCACCTGGACACCGCGACGTCGCTCGGCGCCGGCGCGCGCTTCGTCACGCTCCGTCCACCGGAGTGGTCGTTTTCCGCCGAAGATCTGGAACGCGCCATCACGCCGAAGACGCGCGCCATCGTCGTGTGCACGCCGACCAATCCGTCCGGCAAGGTATTCACCGAAGCCGAGCTCCGCGTCGTGGCCGATGTCGCAGAGCGCCACGACCTCTTCGTCGTCACCGACGAGATCTACGAACACTTCGTTTACGACGGGCGTCGCCACCTGAGCCCGGCTTCTCTTCCTGGGCTCCGAGATCGGACGATCACCGTCGGTGGGTTCTCGAAGACGTTCTCGATCACCGGCTGGCGCATCGGCTTTTCCGCGGCCAAGCGCGAGGTGGCCGAGCGGCTCGGCTTCATCAACGACCTCGTCTACATCTGCGCGCCCGCGCCGCTTCAAATGGGCGTCGCGCGCGCGCTCGAACGCCTCGACGACGGCTTTTTCGAGAACCTCGCCGTCGAGTACGTCGAGAAGCGCGATAAATTCTGTGCCGCCCTCGAGCGCGCCGGCATCCCTCCGATCGTGCCGCAGGGCGCGTACTACGTGCTCGCCGACACGTCGCGCCTCCGCGGGACGACGAGCAAGGAACGCGTGCTCGATCTGCTCGAGCGCGCGGGCGTCGCCGCGGTGCCGGGGTCCGCGTTTTACCAAGGGAGCGGCGGCGAGATGCTCGCGCGATTCTGTTACGCGAAGACGGACGCCGACCTCGACGAAGCGTGCCGCCGACTCGAACGGCTGCACGCTTGACGGCCGCGCTGCCCGACGAGACGCACGAGCTCCACCGCCGCACGTGCCTCGCGTTCGTGCGCGACGAAGTCGCGCCGCACGTCGTCGAATGGGAAGAAGCCGGCGAATTTCCTCGCGAACTCTACACGAAGGCCGCCCGCGCCGGAATTCTCGGCGCGAGCTTTCCGGAAGAATACGGCGGCGCAGGAGGCGATCTCTTCCATTCGCTCGTGGGCACCGAAGCGTTGCTCACCGGCGGCTCGACCGGCATGGTCGCCGGGCTCGGCTCGCTCGGCATCGCGATGCCGCCCGTGCTCTTGCTCGGCACCGACACTCAGAAAGCCCGCTTTTTGCCGCCGGTGTTCGCGGGCGAAAAAATCGCGGCGCTCGCGATCACCGAGCCCGGCGCCGGCAGCGACGTCGCGGGCGTCACGACGCGCGCCGAACGGCGAGGCGACGAGTACGTGCTCAACGGCGCGAAGCTGTTCATCACGAGCGGCGTGCGCGCCGACTTCGTGACGGTGCTCGCGCGCACGGGACCCGATCCGCACGGCGGGCTCACGTTCTTCATCGTCGAGAAAAATACGCCGGGGTTTTCGGTGTCGCGTGCCCTCAAGAAGACGGGTTGGTGGGCGAGCGACACCGCCGAGCTCGCCTTCGCCGACGTCCGGGTGCCCCTCGAAAATCGGATCGGCGACGAAGGAAGCGCGTTCGTCGCGTTGATGCGCAATTTCCAGAACGAACGGCTCGGTCTGGCGTTCATGGGTCACGCGACGGCGGAGATCGCACTTCAGGACGCCATCGACTACGCGAAAGAGCGCCGCGCGTTCGGGCGGCCGCTCAGTGGCTTTCAGGTGACCCGGCACAAGCTTGCGAACATGGCCACGAAGGTCGCGGTGGCAAAGAGCTTCAACTACGACCTCGCGCGCCGTACGATGGCGGGCGAATACCTCGTCGGAGAGACCAGCATGGCGAAAAATTTCTCGAGTCAGGTCGCCGTCGAGGTTTGCTACGACGCCGTCCAGATCCTTGGCGGCATGGGGTACATGCGCGAAACGCGGGTGGAACGGCTGTCGCGCGACGCTCGGCTCCTCCCCATCGGGGGCGGCACGAGCGAGGTCATGAACGAGATCATCGCGAAGAGGATCGGCCTGTGACCGGCGCGGCGCCCGCGTCGTTCGCGCGGTTCGCGTCGTTCGCGGGGTTCTTCGCGTCCGAGGGAGAGGCACCATGACCAGAGTCGGCGTCGACGTCGGGGGAACGCGCATCAAGCTCGCCGAAGTCGAGCAAGACGGAAAAAAGATCCTCCGTTCGCTCGCGATCGACACTCCCGCCACCGAAGGGCCCGTCAAGGTGTACGAAGCGATCGCCGCCGCAGTGAAACAACTGACGCCCGCACCGAAGACGCTCGGGCTCGCGATCCCCGGCGAGGTCGACGCCTCCGGCAAATGCGTTCGCTTGCCGAACATTCCCGGATTCGAGGGACAACCCATCGCCGCCGAACTTGCACGTCGCACCGGCGCGAACGTGGTCGTCGAAAACGACGCGACCACCGCCGCGTACGCCGAGCTCTTGTTCGGATTTGGGCAAAAATACCCGAGTTTTTTGATGGTCACCCTGGGCACTGGGATCGGCGGCGGCGTCGTCATCGATCGGCGCTTGGTGCGCGGCAAATACGGATTCGCCGGCGAAATCGGGCACGTCACCGTCGATTCGTCGGTCGGCGCACCGCGATGCGGGTGCGGCAACTTCGGCTGTATCGAGGCGTTCGCCGGCACGCACGCCTTGCTCGCGAATTTTCGGAAGGCCGGCGGCACCGCGAACGAAATCAAAGACGTCGCCGAGAGCGCGCGCCGCGGCGAACCGGCCGGGCTCGGCACGTTCGCGACGATGACGAAGGCCCTCGCGATTGGGCTCAACTCGATTCAGAACGTGCTCGACCTGGACGCCATCGTGTTCACCGGCGGGATTTCGAAGTCGTTCGATCTTCTCGAACCCGAGATCCGCGACGCGCTCCGAGCGCGTCGCTTCGCGCCGCCCCTCAGCGAGGTGCCGCTCGTCGTGAGCGAGCTCGACGAGCACGCGGGCGTCATCGGCGCGGCGTATTTGCCGGACCTCGCCGCGTCGAAGCGCTGATCCGCGTCGACCTTAGACGCTATCTCGGAAACCGTAGCGAGCCCGCGGTCACGATGCCTAGGAACGCCGACGCAGGCATACGCTGGTGACGCGGGTTCTACGGCACGAGTACGATTTTTCCGATGCTCTGACGCGAACCGATGAGGTCGAGCGCTTCCGTGACGCGCTCGAGCGGCAAGGTCTTCGAGATGGTCGGCGCGAGCTTCCCTTGACGATAGAGCGCGTCGAGCGCGCGGAAGCCGTCGTGGACGGTCTTCGGATCGTGACGGTGCGTCGGCCCGAAGTGGATCCCGACGAGCGCAATGTGCTTCAAGAGCACACGGTTCATCGACACGGACGGGATTTTTCCGGACGAAAACCCGACGATGACGATGCGGCCGCCCCACGCGATCTGTCGCGTACAAGCGTCGAACACGTCGCCGCCGACGTTCTCGACGATGACGTCCGCGCCGGCAGCGCGCACCGCGTCGAGCTTGTCGCCACTGGCGAGACCAATGACGCGCGCGCCGATCGCTTTCGCGATTTGAACCGCCGCAAGCCCGACGCCGCCGGCCGCGGCGGTAACCAAGACGGTTTCGCCCGCTTTGGCCACGCCGCGCTGCACGACCGCCGCGTACGCCGT
>DATBBD010000513.1:0-2607 GCA_036271175.1 Polyangiaceae bacterium
CGGCGCAAAAGCAACGATACGATCACGACGAACTCGCGCGAGTGAGTCCCGCGGACGGCATCTTGTGCGGCGTGGCGAGCGTGAACCGCGCCGAGTTCGACGCGGAGCGCGCGCGGACGATGGTGCTCGCGTACGACTACACCGTGCTCGCGGGCACGCAAGGGCACTTCGGGCATCGAAAGCTCGACCGAATGCTCGCGCTCGCGGCGACGCATCGTCTGCCCATCGTGCTCTTCGCGGAGGGTGGCGGCGGGCGTCCGGGAGACATCGACGTGCCGACCGTCGCGGGGCTCGACACGACGAGCTTCCTCGCGTTCGCGGCACTTTCCGGGCTCGTCCCGCGCGTCGGGATCGCTTCGGGGCGATGCTTCGCCGGAAACGCCGCGCTGCTCGGCTCGAGCGACGTGATCATCGCGACCGAGAACAGCAACATCGGCATGGGCGGTCCGGCGATGATCGAGGGCGGCGGGCTCGGGAAATTCGCGCCGGAAGAGATTGGACCCATCGACGTGCAGTCGAAGAACGGCGTCGTCGACGTGCGCGTGAAGGACGAAGTCGAAGCCGTCGCCGTTGCCAAGAAGTACCTCGGGTACTTCCAAGGACGGCTCCGCAATTTCACGGCGCCCGATCAAACCGTGCTACGCGACGCGCTCCCTGAGAGCCGGCGCCGGGCCTACAAGATCCGCCCGATCATCGAGACGCTCGCCGACGCGGGCTCGGTGCTCGAACTGCGGCGCGACTTCGGGCGAAGCGTCGTGACGGCGCTCGCGCGCATCGAGGGACGTCCCATCGGCGTCGTGGCGAACGACACACACCATCTCGGCGGCGCCATCGATTCGGACGCGGCCGACAAGGCGTCGCGCTTCTTCCAGCTGTGCGACGCGTTCGGGCTCCCCATCGTCTCGCTGTGCGACACGCCGGGGTTCATGGTGGGGCCGAAGGCGGAGACGACCGCGCTCGTGCGGCACGTCTCGCGCATGTTCGTCGCCGCCGCGAGTCTCACGGTGCCGTATTTCACGGTCGTGCTTCGCAAGGGCTACGGCCTCGGCGCGCAAGCCATGAGCGGCGGGCATTTTCACGCGCCGTTCTTCACGGTGTCGTGGCCCACCGGCGAGTTCGGCGGCATGAACCTCGAAGGGGCCGTGCGGCTCGCCATGAAGAAGCAGCTCGAGTCCATCGAGGACCCCGTCGCACGCGAACAGACGTTTCAATCGATGGTGCAGATCGCGTACGAGCGCGGCAAGGCGCTGAACATGGCCGAACTCCTCGAGCTCGACGCCGTCATCGATCCCGCCGAGACGCGTGCATTCATCGTCCGCGGGCTCGAGTCGGTTCCCGCGGCAGTGCCGAAGCGACGTTTCGTCGATACGTGGTGACGGGCAGCAGACCCGCTGCGTTCACCTCACGCCGCGCACCGCGAGCTCCTTGGCCGCCTCGACGAAGAGACGAAGCGGCGCGGAGCGCTGTGCGAGGCTGGGAAAATAGAGAAAGAAGCCGGGGACCATGGGCGCGTAGCGCTCGAGCACGCGCTCCAGGCGACCTGAGTCGAGCTGCTGCATCACGTTGGGCTCGGAGGTGTACGCGAGCCCGAGGCCTCGCTCCGCCAAAGAGACGCTCACCGGGCCGTCGTTGGTTACGACGCCGCCGCGCACCGGCACGCGCCATGTCCGGCGACCTCGCTCGAACTCCCAGGCGTAGAGCGCGCCAGTGGTCTTCGAGCGGAAGGTGATGCACTCGTGGCGCAGTAGGTCTTCGGGGCGTTCGGGTGTGCCGTGACGCGCGAGGTAGTCGGGTGCGCCGACCACGACGAAGCGGAACGCGTCGGTGAGCCTCACCTGCACCATGTCGCGCTCGATGGCCTCGCTGAGTCGTACGCCCGCGTCGTACCCTTCTGCGACGATGTCGACGAAGCGCTCGTCGATCGCGACCTCCACTTCGACGCGCGGGTGACGAGCGCGAAAGGTGGGCAGCACCGGATCGATGACGAACGGCACGGCCGCGCGAGGAACCGACAAGCGGACTCGACCGACGATCTCGCCCGGCTGAGCGGACACCTGGGCGAGAGCTGTGACGACTTGCCCCAGCGCCGGCCCCGCGCTCTCGACGAGTCGCCTGCCCGCGTCGGTGAGGGATACGCTGCGTGTCGTGCGCGCCAGAAGCACGACGCGCAGCTGCTCCTCGAGCTGCCGCACGGATTGGCTGATCGCCGACCTCGAGACGCCGAGCTCGCGCCCCGCGCTGCTGAAGCTCCGCAGGCGCGCGACGGCCAGGAACGCCTCGAGTTGCGGGAAAGAAGCCGTATTCATGGCATCCGGAACCAGCCAGAGCCGCTGGGTATTGTCAAGTTTGGCTTAACAGCCCATGCGCGCGTGGCCCTCTACCCGCCTGCAAAGCCTCGGCGCATGTTCCGGTCATGATCACCAAACGCAAGCTCGGAACACAGGGACTCGAGGTCTCGGCCATCGGCCTCGGCTGCATGGGGATGAGTTTCGGCCTGGGTCCGCCCGCCGACGAACGAGAAATGATCTCGCTGATCCGAGCGGCGGTCGAACAGGGCGTCACGTTCTTCGACACCGCCGAGGTCTACGGACCCTTCACGAACGAGGT
>DATBBD010000514.1:0-1720 GCA_036271175.1 Polyangiaceae bacterium
GTGGGTGTCGATCTTGGCCGCTGCCTTGTCGGCGACGCGAAAGTAAGGGTGAAACCCCAACCCGTAAGGCATGCGAACCGGGCCGTCGTTCGCGACGCTGGCCGAAATGCGAAGACGCGTGCCGCGAAGGGAATAGGTGAACCGAGCGCGAAACTCGAACGGATACAGTGTGAGCGTCGCTTCGGACGACGCGAGCGACAGCGTCGCGCTCGCGTCGTCGTCCGCCGTGGTCGACTCGACCGTCCACGGCAGATTGCGAGCGAAGCCATGTTGCTTCATGCCGTACGTTCGGCCCGCTTCGGTGAAAGCGTCGTTCTCGAGCTTGCCCGGCGACGGGAACAGAACCGGCACGCCGCCGCGGACGTTCTTCGCGGCGTCCGTCAACGTCGCGCGCTCGAGGTAGAGTAGCTCGCGTTCGCGTACCGTGAACGACGTCACGATGGCGCCCCGCCGCGGCGCGATCTCGACCGTGCTGCCGTCGCGCTCGTCGGCGAGCACGAGGACGTCTCCCACGGATTCGGCGCCGGAAGGTTCGGTGCTCACGCTCGGCATGGACGCGCTCGGTACCGTCGCGGACCGGTTCGCTCAGCCCTTGATTTCGGCGCAACCGATGCGACCACCGGCGTTGCCGACCGGTTGCCCGCCGTCGTCGTGCTTCTCGTGGACGATGATCGAGCGGCCGATGAACGAGTGCGGATCGTCCGCCTTCAGGTTCGCGTTCGGAATGACGATCTCGAGCTTGCCCTTGCCGTCCTTACCGACCGTGATGTTGCCGAGGTCGCCGAGGTGGCGTTCCGCGGTGGTGGGCAACGCGTGATCGTGGTGATCGGGGTTGTAATGGCCGCCCGCGCTCTTCGCGTCCGGCGCGCTGCAATCGGCCGTCTCGTGGATGTGCGTGCCGTGCTCGCCCGGTTTGATGCCCGCGACTTCGAGGACGACCTTCACGCCGTCGTTCTCTTCGCTCAACGTCGCCGTGCCGGTGAGCTTCGAGCCGCTCTTGGCGATGAAATCGACGGACACCGTCTTCGGCGGAGCAGGGGTTTCGGCCGCTGCCGCCGATGCGCTCGCTGCCGGAGCAGCGTCGGTTGCTGCCGCTGCGGGGGCCGGCGCTGCCGGCGGTGCGTCACTCGCCGGCGCGCTCGTCGGCGCCTGGGGCGGCGCGTCTTCCGAGCTCTCTCCGCCGCACGCGGCGACGAGCACCAATACCGAAGCAACTCCCAGTGTTCTCACGATCGTCATGGCGGGCACCTTACTTCCTCTCTTTGGCCATGTCTAAAGCCCTAGAAGGGTCCCGACGCGGCTGCATTAGTTTGCGCTGATTGAAAGGCCGGGCGGGCCATCGACGAAGCACTGAAGTGCGTGCACGCTGCGGCGCGCGAGGACGTTCTTTGACGACATCATCGAAAGCAATGGACCCGCTCGGCGGCGCGAGCAGCGGAGTCGACAGCGTGTATCCGCCGACGGGTCGCGCTTGGTACATGGTCGGTGCGCTCACCGTCTTTTACATTTTCTCGTTCATCGACCGACAAGTGATCGCGTTCCTGATTGGACCGATGAAGCGCGACATGGCGCTCACCGACACACAGGTCGGACTCATCCAGGGCTTCGGTTTCGCCGTGCTCTATACGTTCCTCGGTCTCCCGATCGGGCGGCTCGCGGATCGGATCAGCCGGAAGAAGATCGTGACCGTCGGTGTCCTGGTCTGGTCGTTCATGGCGAC
>DATBBD010000515.1:0-8134 GCA_036271175.1 Polyangiaceae bacterium
TCGTCGGAAGCCTGAGTCGGATCCCTCGGGTCGTAGCCGACCGCGCTAAACGATCCGGTGACCACGACGCGCTCGACGCCGTGCTCGTGCGCCGCGTCGAGGACGTATTTGGTCCCCATCACGTTGGTGTCGAAGATGGCCTGCCGATGCTCGGGGCTACCGGTCACCGTCGAGACGATCGCGCCCGTGTGAAACACGCGATCAGTGTCGCGCACCGCCCTCGCGACCGCGACCGGATCGCGGAGATCGCCGACGAGGCGCTCGACGTCGAGCCCATCGACGGCTTCGGTCGACGCGCCGGGCTGGAGCAGCACCCGCACGACGTCGCCGTCCTTCAATAAGCGCCGAACCAGGTTTGCACCGAGGTGCCCTGTCGCACCGGTGACCAGCACCGTGCCGGTCACGGGCGTTCCTCGGCCGTCTTTTTCCGGCGCTCCGGGGTCCACCCCGAGCGCTCTTGTCGACCCGCCGCGCCGGTTGCCGGCGCCACATCGGAAACGGTCATCGTCGCTTCCGGCGGTGCCGCGGGGCGCGAAGGCCGGCCCGCGACGCCCACGCGCGCGCGATCGAAGACGTCCGAGAGCTGCAAATCGCTTTCGACCTGGCCGGCGACGTTCATCGCGTCGCGAATTTCTTCGAAGACCTTGCCGACGAATGCGCGCGACACCGTCGGCGATTTGGTCGGGACGAGCGCGTCGTGCCCGAGCTCGATCTCCTGAAGCGTGCCGAGCGCCAGCGCGAGCGGACCGGCGCAGAACAGACGCACGTCGCGCCCCGCCGCGCTGAGCGGCCAGAGCAACGTGTACTCTTCGGCCGCGGCGAGGTGCTCACGCGTTCGTTGAGCGAGCGCGCGGAGCAACGACAGCCCTTGCGGGCGCTCGTCGCTCTCGAAGAGGCGCGAGAGATCCACGCCGTGTTCCTCGGCGGAGTCGGCGGGCAAAAAGCAATCGCCGCGCTCGGCGTCTTCGGCGACGTCCTTCAAGATGTTCACGAGCTGAAGCCCCGTGCCGAACCGCGTCGACCGCGCCACGAGCTCGCTCCGCCGCCCCGGCTCGACCGGGCACGCGAGCAAGAACAAGTCGGTCAGGAACGCACCCACGGTTCCCGCCACGTAGTAGCAATAGCGCTCGAGATCCTCGAGATCGCGGAGCCGGAGACCGCTCTCGACGTCGGCACGCCGCGAATACGCCCGCATCCCCGACGACATCTCGAGCACCCGCGGTTCGATTACACGGCGTTGTCCGGCGGGCAGCGCCGCGAACGCACGAAACACCGCGCCCGCGGACTCGCACAGCTCGCGATCGGCGTCGGCGCCGAGCTCTTCGGCCTTGGATAGCGCTTCGAACGCACACGGAGTCCGCGCGTGACCCGACGCGGCCATCGTGAGCGCCGAATCGAACGCGGCGAAGAGCGCGCGGCGCGAGCCAGGGCTCAGCGCGCGATCGTCTTCCACCGTGTCGACGGCGCGACACAGAAGATACGCGATACAAACGGCGTCGCCGAGCTCGGGCGGGAGACTCTGGATCGACAGCGCGAACGTCCGCGACACCCGAGGGAGCATTCGGGTGCAAAATTCGAGATCTTGAGGGTTCGCGCTGGGGCGCCCCTCGATCTCGACCAGATCGGCTCTGCTGCACACGCTGTTCATCCGTCCCGCCTCAGGCACTATTCGATGCCCTGTACCGCGAAGTTTGCTCGGCTGGAAGGCCGTTCTAGCTTTCCGACGAACCGAGCATGTTCGGATTCAACCACGTACTCAAGCTCTAGCGTGCGCGGCAAGGTTTCTTCGCGGGGTGAAAATGAAATGAGAAAATGCGCACGAGGCATTTTGGGCGTTTTTATCGCGTTTTTGTCGCGCTTGCGGCCGATTGCGCAGTAGCCTGCGCGCCCTGCGAAGCCAGCATCGCACCGATGCAAGAGACCACGACACCGGCACCATATCACGGAGCACTCGCGAACCGAGGGGCACGTGCCTTCGGCGGTCCATGGGGGGCGCTCGCCATGATGGTCTTCATGCCGGCCGTGAGCGTGTATCTGTTCCTCTGCGTGCATGCGCGTGGCGGCGAGCTGGCCGCCCCGACCACCGCACTCCTCGCTGAATTCCCCAAACCGACGTTTCGCGCCTGCGTTTACTTCACGACGTGGATCGTTTTTCAGTTCGCGTTGCAGCTCGTCTTGCCCGGTCAGCGGCGGGTGGGTTTGCCCCAGCCCGATGGGCGACGACTCGAGTACGTCCTGAATGGGCTGCCGTCGCTCGGGCTGTCGCTCGCCGCGCTCGGCGCGGTCTTTTTTACCGGGGTGCTCCCGCCATCGGCGATCTGGGACGAGCTCGGCCCGCTCTTCACGATTTCGGTCGCATTCACGCTCGCGCTGTCGGGGTTCCTCTACTTCTACGGACGCCGGTCGCCGTACGCGGAGTCGAGGACGGGTGACCCCATCCACGATTTTTTCCTCGGAACGGCGTTGAACCCGCGCGTCGGCGCCTTCGATCTGAAGTTCTTCTTCGAGTCGAAGATCGGGATGACGACGTGGATCGCCGTCACGCTTTCGATGCTCGCCGCGCAGATCGATCGGCACGGCACGGTCGGCGCGTCGATGGCGCTCGTCTGCGCGTTCCAGCTCCTCTACGTGGTCGACTTCTACGTCTTCGAGGACGCCATGTTGTCCACGTGGGACATCAATCACGAAAACTTCGGCTACATGCTGGCGTTCGGTTTCCTGGTGTGGATGCCGTTCAACTTCTCGCTGCAAGCCGAGTACTTGGTCGATCACGACCCCGCGCTGTCGCCGCTCGCGCTCGTGCTGCTCACGGTGTTGAACCTCGGCGGTTACGTCGTGTTTCGAAGCTCGAACCTGCAGAAGCATCGCTTCCGCACCGACCCCGGGGCGCTCATCTGGGGCAAGAAGCCCGACTTCATCGCGACCGCGCGAGGGCCGAAGCTCCTCGTCTCGGGGTTCTGGGGTCTCTCGCGACATGCGAACTACCTCGGCGATTTCGTCATGGCGAGCGCGTGGTGCCTGGCGACCGGTTTCTCGCATCTCGTGCCCTACTTCTACGTGCTCTACTTCGCGCCGCTGCTCATTCATCGTGAGCGCCGCGACCACGAGGCGTGTCGGGAGAAATACGGCGCCGACTGGGACGAATATTGTCGCCGCGTGCCGTATCGCATCGTGCCGCGTCTTTATTGAATCGAAGATCGAGGAATGCCAGCTCGAGGAACATGAACGATCGAACAGCGCGGGTTCTGAGCCGGCTCGACCAGCTCTACACGAAGTCGAGCGGCGTCCTCCGCCGCTCGCTACGCAAGATTCGCCCGCCGATTCAGGGCGCGCCGATCCCGGAGCTGAGCGGCGCGGTGCCGGTGCTCGGACACTCGATAGAGTTCGTTCGCTCGACGGTCGATCTGCTCGCGCGCGCCGAACGCGAGCTCGGCGAAGTCGCCGCGTTCCACGTCGCCGGTCGAAAAATGGTCGCGCTCTTCGGACCCGAAGCGCACGCAGCCATCTTCCGCGCGCCGGACATTCTCCTCGATCCTTCCGAAGCGTACTCGATCATGACGCCGGTCTTCGGCGACGGAATGGTCTACGACGCGACGCCCGAGAAGATGGCCGAGCAGTTCAAGATGCTGCTCCCGGCGCTCAAAGACGCGCGCATGCGAACCTA
The DNA here is from genome assembly GCA_036271175.1 of Polyangiaceae bacterium. Lineage (GTDB taxonomy): Bacteria > Myxococcota_A > Polyangia > Polyangiales > Polyangiaceae > DASZVB01. Next base: position 3,665 of record DATBBD010000515.1, read on the forward strand.
CGGCGAGCGCGTCGTCGCCGAAGTGGAAGCGAGCATCGCGTCCTGGGGCGACTCCGGCGAAGTCGACCTCGTGACGTACTTCCGCACCTTGACGAACTTCACGTCGAGCCATTGCCTCATCGGCAAGGAGTTCCGCGAGTCGATGACCGGCGAGTTCGCGAGCGTCTATCACGACCTCGAACGCGGCGTCACACCCCTCGCCTACATCCACGCGCACCTCCCGATCCCGTCGTTTCGGCGCCGCGATCGCGCGCGGGTTCGGTTGGTGCAGATGATTGGCACCATCATCGACGATCGCCGTCGTTCTGGACGGCGCGGCGAGGATTTCCTGCAGACGTTGATGGACGCGGCGTATTCGGACGGCACGACGCTGAGCGAGCACGAGATCACCGGGATGCTCCTCGCGGCGATGTTCGCCGGGCACCACACGAGCTCGGTGACGAGCGCCTGGACGCTCATCGAACTCGCGCAACATCCGGAATACCTCGCGCGGGTAATGGGCGAGCTCGAGCGCGTCTACGCGAACGGGCGCGAGGTCGACTATGCGTCGCTCCGCGACATTCCGCTCACCGAGCACGCGGTGAAGGAAGCGCTGCGCATGCATCCGCCGCTCTTCATGTTGGTGCGCGTCGCAAAGAGCGATTTTTCGTTCAAGGGGTACGTCTTCCCGAAAGGGTCGTGGCTCGTCGTGTCGCCGACCGTCGCGCACCGGATCGGTTCGGTATTCGCCGACCCGAATCGCTTCGACCCCGATCGGTTCGCCGCACCGCGCGAAGAAGACAAGCGCGACTTCGCGTACATCCCCTTCGGCGGCGGCCACCATCGTTGCCTCGGCAGCGCGTTCGCGCTCCTTCAGATCAAGGCGATCCTCGCGGTGCTCCTCCGTCGCTACGAGTTCGACCTCGGTTCGGACCCGATTCGCCCCGACTTTCACGGCCTGGTCATCGGACCTGCCGAACCGTGCCCTGTCCGCTATCGGCGGCGGGTTCACGCATCGACGCACGCGTCCGCTGCTCCGACGAACGGCGCCTCGAAGCGAAGTCACGCCGCCGAGCTCGCGACACTAGCGACTCCGCGCCGCGTCGTCGTCGACACCGACCTCTGTCAGGGCCACGCCGTCTGCATCAACGAAGCACCCGACGTGTTCACCATCGGCGACGACGGCAAGGTGTCGCTCATCACCGACGATCCCGCGCCGTCATCGCTCGAAGGCGTCGAGCAAGCGATCACGCATTGCCCGACCGGCGCCATCCGATTGGCCCCGGGCGACTAGTGTCCCGATGCGGGGACCGCGACTTAGTTTCTGGGGGACCTTGTCCCCCGCGGCTCGCTTCGCGACCGCTCGGGGTCCTGGGGGGACCTTGCCCCCCCGGCTCGCTTCGCGACCGCTCCCCCTGCCGGCTTCGCCGGGCTCGCTTCGCGAGCGGCGGACGTCGCGTCGCGGTTACCTTGAGCGAAGCGAATAGCGGGGGGACTGCCCGGAACGGGCAAGGGGGGACTGCACGTCCCCCAGGAATCATCTCACGACGGCACCGTCCGCGCGCACGCCAACCCTACTGACAGCTCGTGCTGCCGTCGCTGGCCGCGACGCACATGGTGCCGCTCGGGCAGACGATTCGCGCACACGGATCGGGCCCTTGCGCCTCGCACGCGCACACCGTCGGGTCGCTGTTGAACGTGTCGCCCTTCTGGCAAGGCTGCACCTCGGTGCACTGGCACTGTTTGGACACGCAGACGCCGCTGCCGGGGCACACGGTGCCGCCCGAGGCGCAATCGGTGGGCGGCGGAGGCGGCGGGGGTGAACCCGCGCACGCACCCTTGTGCTCCATCACCGTGCCGGCCTCTGCCGCGTCGCACAGATTCGTATACGTCGTGCCGTCACAGCCGCAAACCGGATCGGAAATCGGCGGACAGGCGTGCGGGCGTGGAAAACAGAACCCGATCTTCTTCGGGCCGGGGCAGCCCTTCGACATGAAGGGGATGCACACGTCGTGGTCCTGACATTCCAGGCCGAAACCGCCGCAGAGGTGCGGGAAGAACCAGAGATCTTGCTGCGACTGCCCGGTCGAGCTCGGGGCCGTCGATTCCGCAGGATCCGCCGGCGCGCCGGAGCCGCAGCCGGAAATAGCGCCCGTGAGGAGTACCCCGAGGAGAGACAGCCCTCCTGCGATCGTCACCCGACTCATCGTGCTCTTCGACATGGTGCCTCCGTGATCCGCGTGCGGACGAGAACTCCAATATTCAGAATCGCTGGAACGATTCATCGAGTCAAGGACACGTCGAGATAATCTCGAAACACTCTCCGCTACCAACGTGCGGCGTCTCACCGAGTGCGTCACGAAATCACGAAACGGCTATTTTCAAGGGCGAAACGCTCGACGCGCGATGTCACCCACACGAGGCTCGCACGTAATACTTCGTCATCCATGCACGCGCTACCGACATGCTCTCACACACGCGCCTCAACGTGTAATTCGCTCCGATTTTTCGCCGTCCAATGAAATCCGGGCGGCGTCGCTGGATTGCGGTGCAGGCGTCGACGGCCATCTTCGAGCGATATGACAAGTGGAGTGGTCGTATGCGCCGCCGTCGAAACGTCACGCCGCGCTCGAGACGTCCTGAGCTCGTGACGTTTCTCGAGACGCCAGTGCGAGGGACGCACGAAGCTCGACGGAAACACGACGTAGGAAATGGGGTCCGTCGCTGCCAACCGGTCGGTAGCTGGGCTCCGGTTCAGGTGACGCCTCGGCGCGCCGGGCGTGGTTTTTCCCGAACGCCACCGCCTGGAAGGTATCACGCGTGTGCCTACTTGCCGATCGCGCGCGCTGTGCAAAGTGCCAAGAAGAAGTCGTCGCCCCGTTTCCCACTGCCCGCGAGAGAAGCCCATGCACGGTTCACTCGGCCCCCAAACCCTCGTTGCGATCTTCCGGCTCGCCGTAGACTCGATCGTCGATTCGGCGCGCCACGCGCTCGGTATGAGCCAATTGGACGATGTCATCGCGGCGGCGCCGCCCGTCCGGCATCGTCACTTACGGCTCGTGACGACCGCGCCTCACTGACTCTCCATTTCGCTCCGCAAAAAGATGGCGCCGTCGGTGACGACGCGTTCGCCGGGGACTAACCCGGAGAGCACCCGCACCTTGCCGTCCATCTCGGGGCCCACGTTCACAACGCGGGCCTTGTAGACACCGCCCCCGACGTCGACGAGCACGCGCGAGTGCTCGCTGTCCGAGAGCACGGCCTTCGACGCAACGGTGATCACCGGAGCGCCGACCACCCCGGATAGGTCGACGCGCGCGAACATCTCCGGTTTCAGGCGCCCGTCGAGATTCGGAACGATGCAGCGCACTTTCACCGTGCGGCTTCCTGGATCCACTTCGTCGCCGACGTACGCGACCTTTCCCGGAAACTTGTCGTCGGGGAATGCCGGCACGTGCACCTCGACCGACATGCCTTGCTGCACGAGCTTCAGATCCTGCTCGTACACATCGGCGAGAACCCAGACCGTGCTGAGATCGGTAATCGTGAGGAGCGGAGCGGCGCCGTCCGCGCGCACCTCTTGGCCGACCAAGACGTTACGTTCCACGACCGTTCCGACGATCTGCGAGCGAAGCGAGACGAGGACTGCGGGATCGGTCGCCGAAATGCCGAGCGCGCGGAGTTGCGCGGCCGTGCTGCCGACGTCGGACTTCGCCTTGCGGTAGTCGGCCTCGACCACCGCGACTTCTTTGTCGGAGATCGCGCCGTCTTCTTGGAGCTTGTGCGCGCGATCGAGCTCCTTTTGAGCGACGGAGAGGTCTTGCTGCGCCTTCTGCGCGTTCGATTGGAGCTCGCCGACGTGGGCCGAGCTCAGCTCGACCAAAGATTCTGACACCTTCACCTGATCGCCCGGGCGCACGAGCACCTTCGTGACGCGGCCGTCGATCGGTGACGCGAGCCGCTGAGTATGATCCTCGTCGAACGCGACGATACCGGTGAGTCGCGCGCTCGGTCCGCTCGGGCTCTCGGTGACCGTCTCGACCTTGATGAAATTGAGTTGGGGGCTCCGCGTGTCGAACTTGAGCGAATCCGCGGACGTCGCCGGCGCCGCCTGTGCATCGGCGGTTTCGGTTTGCTTGCATGCCGGCGCGAGCAGCATGAAGACGAGGAGGTAGGGCGTGGACTTCACTTCAGCGATCCGCCAACGGCGTGATAGAGGTCGATGATCGATTGTCGATAGTCGTGCTGCGCGCGCAAGTAGCTTCCTCGCGTTTCGATGTAGGTGCGCCGCGCCTCGAGCAATTCGAGCAGTGATATGGCGCCGGCGCGATACGACTTTTCGGCTACCGTGAGCGCGAGGTCGGCGCGGGCGAGCATGCCGCCGCTCTCGTAGACGGAGATGAGCGATTTCGCGCGGTCGACGCGGTGAGCGGCTTCGCTCACCTCGTGCCTCACCATGAGCTCGATGCGCGCTGCGTCGTTCTCGGCGCG
>DATBBD010000516.1:0-38865 GCA_036271175.1 Polyangiaceae bacterium
CGTCAAGGTCTGCGACTTCGGGATCGCGCAGATGTCCGAGCCGGCGCCGACGCAGCCCTCGAGCAGCCGTCCCCTGACGCTCACCGGAACGTTGTTGGGCACTCCACAGTACATGGCGCCCGAGCAATGTCGCGGCGAGGTGCTCGATGCCCGCGCCGATCTCTATTCCATCGGCGTCATGTTGTACGAGCTCCTCGCGGGGCAACCGCCGTTCATCGCCGATAATCCGATCGACCTCGTGGTCAAGCACGTCTCCGAAGATCCGACTCCGCCGAGCCGGCTACGACCCGCGGTGTCGCCCGAGCTCGAGCGCGTGTGTCTGAAAGCGATGGCCAAGCGCCGCAACGACCGCTTCGCCGACGCACGCGCGATGCGTCGCGCGCTGCGGTCGGCGGTCGACGCCGTGGAGTCGGATTCGAGCGTCACGCCGCCACGCACGCGCGACCTACTCGCGGTCGCCGAGACGCAGCGCGCCTTCTCCGCCGAAAACTCGCGCCGCGCGCGCGGGGTGAGCCGACGGAACCAGGACGCGCTTCGGACGTTGACGATACCGCCGGAGAAGACGCCTCGCGGGCTCGCGTCGCGCCTCGTGATCGGCGCGGCGGCCATCGTCGCCGTCGGGGTCGTCTTCGTCGTCGGATGGACGCGCGACGCACCGGTCGCCGCGACGAATTCCCCGGCAAGCGCGCACGCCGCTGCGTCCGACTCGTCGGTTCCCGAGAGCGCGGACCTTCCGACGAAGGCCGTGGGCGGGTCGGCGAGCGCAGCGGAGCCGGGCGGCGAGCCCGAACCCGCGGACCACGTGGCGCTTGGCGCTGTGGGTCCCATGGATCGTTCAGCGACGGGCGCGTCGTCGCGAAAGGTCGCTCACCAATCGGAGCCGCGCCTCGTCGCGCGTGCGACGTCGCCGGCTGCGGTGGCCACGCCGTCGGAGTCGGTGGTCGTCGCATCGCCGGCACCTTCTCCGGCGCCGGTCGAGCCAATTGCCGTTCCCGCGCAGGCGCTCGTCGAACCTCCGGCGCGCGCGCCGACGAGCGCGGCCCCGGTCGTCAGTTCCGTGAACAAGGCGCCACCCTCGGTGGACCCCGCGAAGGGAAGGGTCAGCTACGCCGTGTCGGCCGTCGGCGGCGGAGCCACCGCTGGCAGCGTGTCCCGCGCGCTCGGACGAGCGTCGAGCGCGTGGACCGAATGCTACCGTGCCGGCCTTCGCGCACGGTCGTCGAAGGTCGAAGGCAAGGCGACCTTGCACCTCGTCTGCGACGACCAGGGCCGGGTCGTCGAAGCGACGATGTCCGGTCTCGGCATGCCCGACGTCGCCAGTTGCCTCCAGCGGAGCGCGCTCGGATTCGATATTCCCGGCGCCGACACCGGCGAAGCTTGGTCGACGGTCACCTTGACGTTCAAGGTCGATGACTGAGCGCGCCTCGGAGAAGACGCGACGGTCATCGGGTACGAAGCGCGTGCCCTGGGTGTTCGTCGCGTTCGTCGTATCGACCGTCCTGGTGGTCGCTTGCGCCGGAGGCCGAGGTGAAGGCATCGACGCGGCCACGTTGCCCGAGGACGTCCGCCCCGAATACCAGCTCTTCTCGGTGCGCTGCTCGAAGTGTCACTCGCTCGCCCGCCCGTTACAGAGCGGCATCACCGACGACGCGTACTGGGCGATCTACGTCGAACGCATGCGGCGGCAGCCCAGTAGCGGCATCTCGCCGTCCGACGTCCCGCCGATCCTCGCATTTTTGCACTATTTTTCGAAGGAACAGCTCGCGCGACGGAGTGGGTCATGAGGCGTTCGGCGATCCTCTTGATATGCGTCACGGCGATCGCGCTCGTCGCAGCGAAGGCCTTCGCGGTGGACCGCAACTTCGCCGGGAGCGTTCAGCTCGACTATCTGTTCGTCCCGACCGAGCACGGCAATTTGAACGCCGGCGAAAACGTAGGGACGTACGGGTTCGACGGGTTCACCGTCGAGGCGGCGGAGAAGCTCTCGGTCGACGTGTCGAACCATCTCTCCGCGAACGTGAAAGTCTGCTTCGGGTGTCACGGCTTCGAGCTCGACATGGCCTACGTCGACTATCGGGTAGCCGACGAATTCAACATCCGCGCCGGGCGATTCAGTCCTTCGTTCGGGAGCTTCAATCTCCGGCATGACGTCGGGAACTACAAATTCAGCGACAAGCCGCTCCCGTACGACATGGGACGCATGCTGCGGATGCGAACCTGGAACATGGGCGTCATTCCGAGCCCGTTCCCCGACAACGGCGTCGAATTGAACGGCTCGCATTGGTTCGGTGATTCGACCGAGATCGACTACGCGGTGTACGGGGTGATGGGGTTCAAATCGACGGACACGCATCCGCACGACCTTCGGTTCGACGAGTCGCGCATGCCGTACTACGTCGACGACAACGCGCGGCCCACGGTCGGCGCGCGCGTCGCGCTCACGCAGAAGCTCGGCGGCCTCTCCGACGTCACGATCGGCGCGAGCGGAATGTACGGCACCTACGATCGGAATAACCAGCTCACCTATGCCATCCTCGGAGGTGACGTGTCGTTTCGGATCCGGCGCACCAGCATTCGGATGGAGTACCTGGTGCGCCGCACCGAAATGGACACGACGGACGCCGCCGATTTCGCGCTCCCCGTCACGTCGCCGGGAAAGGACGCGTTCACGAAGCAAGGGGCGTACATCGAGCTCGAGCAGCCGCTCTCCGCGTCGGTGGATCTGCTCGGCAGAGTCGACGGCCTCTATCGAGTCGGCAATTATTCGAAGCCCGAGGACGAGGACGACATCGTGCCGCTCGCGCGACGGAGCTCGATCCTCCGCTATAGCCTCGGCGGGAGTTACGCGTTCGAGCGCGGCTTTCGCATGAAGCTCTCGACGGAGCTGTGGCAATTTTCCGACCGAGACGACGACGGTCACCGCATCGACGTCGGGGTCCACGCCGCCTTCGTCGGCACGTATTGACGCGAAATCACGCGCCTGGGAGGCGGCACCCGTGCACCCCCCATTTAGCTGAGCCGCGGTTCGTCGCGACCGCGACTACAGGGGCATATGCCGCGCACATTTCGGGTTTTCGCCTCGACGCTCCGCGCCGTCGCGGTCGTCGCGCCTGTCGCGGTCGTCGTCGCTGTCTCGGTGGCCGCGTGTTCGTCGAGCAGCGGTTCGAGCGACAGCCCCGGCGGTTCATCCAGCGGGGGAGACACGGGTTCCGGCGGACTCGGCAGCGGAAACGGCGGCTCGGGCAATCCGCTCGGCGGCAACTCCGGCAACGCCGGATCGTCGAATGGTTCGAGCGGTGGCGCGAACGGCGGCACCGGCGGTGCGTCCACCGGCGGCCCGAGCGGCACGAGCGGCGGCACCGGCAATGCCGGCACCGGCAATGCCGGAACGGGGAACGCCGGAACGGGGAACGCCGGAACGGGCAACGCCGGAACGGGCAATGCCGGCACCGGTAACGCCGGCTCGAGCGGCTCCGGCGGAACCGCCGCCGGAAATGGCGGCACTTCGGGCGGCGGCAACGTCGTGCACGTCGACAATCCGTACGCCGGCACGAAGGGCTACGTGAACTCTGAGTGGCAAGCGAAGGCGAACGCGGAGTCCGGGGGCAGCCGCGTGTCGAATACGCCGACCGCGGTGTGGCTCGACCGCATCGCCGCGATCGCCGGCACGCCGAACAGCCAATCGAACGGCGCGATGGGCCTTCGCGATCACCTCGACGCTGCGCTCACTCAGGGCGCCGGCTACATCCAGTTCGTCATTTACGATCTCCCCGGGCGCGATTGCTCGGCGCTCGCGTCGAACGGCGAGCTCGGCCCGACCGATCTGCCGAAATACGAGTCCGACTACATCGACCCGATCGCCGCGATCATGGGCGATCCGAAATACTCGGCCCTCCACATCGTGAACGTCATCGAGCCCGACTCGCTGCCGAACCTGCTCACGAACACCGACGTCGCCGAATGCGCGACGATGAAGTCGAACGGCAACTACGTGAACGGCGTCGCGTACGCGCTCCAAAAGCTCGGCGCGATCCCGAACGTGTACAATTACATCGACGCCGGCCACCACGGCTGGCTCGGCTGGGACTCGAACTTCGGTCCGACCGCGGATCTCTTCTACCAGGTCGGTATGATGGCCGGCCTGTCGACCATCTCCGGCTTCATCACCAACACCGCGAACTACTCCGCGCTCACCGAGCCGTTCTTCACCATCGACACGACCGTCAACGGCACGTCCGTCAAGCAATCGAAGTGGGTCGACTTCAATAGCTACGTCGACGAGCTCACGTACGCGCAGGCGCTCCGCACGAAGTTGATCTCCGAGGGCTTCGACTCGAGCATCGGCATGCTCATCGACACCTCGCGCAACGGTTGGGGCGGCTCCGCGCGGCCCACCGCCGCGAGCACGTCCACCGACGTGGACACATTCGTGGACGGCTCGCGCATCGATCGCCGCATTCAAGCCGGCAACTGGTGCAACCAAACCGGCGCGGGCCTCGGCGAACGCCCGGCGGCCTCGCCCGCCGACGGCATCGACGCTTACGTCTGGATCAAACCGCCAGGCGAATCCGACGGTTCGAGCACGATGATCGCCAACAGCGACGGCAAGGGCTTCGATCGCATGTGCGACCCGACCTACACCGGCAACGAGCGCAACGGGAACAACCTCACCGGCGCGCTGTCGGGCGCGCCGCTCTCCGGCGCCTGGTTCTCCGCCCAGTTCCAGCAATTGATGCAGAACGCCGACCCGCCGCTCTGAGCGCCATTCTGAGCAACCGCGCGCCTCGAGAGCATCGAATCGGCAACCCCATTGGTCAGATAGGCTGCCCCCACTCGCCGCTTCATGATTCATTCCGTCGGTCGGCGCGCCCGGAAAGCTCGAGTCAGATGCGCCGTGTTGAACGAGAACCGGAGCGGAGCGTACTTTCGTGGACCGCGAGCCAAGCCTACGCGTCGGTCACCGGCATCTTCGAACTGTTCGATACCTATTCGTTGGCCCCGCGAAGCGGCGGCGATTTCATTCGCTGAGCGCAGGGCTGCCCCCACTCGCCCGCGCCGCGCGCGGTCGGTCTCCCCCCCGATCCTCGCCGAGCCTCGGATGGGGGAGACGTCGGCATGACCGGTCCGCGCAGCGAGCGCGACGCGGCGGGGGCTTCTGCGTGGGCTCGCGTTCGCGCTGACGGTGGCCCCCCAACCCATTTTTCAGCGAACGACGCGACCTTCGGTCGGTCTTAGCAACTGAGCACGCGCGCGGGCCGAGTCGTCTCGGTCACCGCATTCGGCCGGCGCTCCGCACGCGCGTCGCGAACCGGGCGGCGGTGCGCGGAGGCGAAGTGGGCGAGGCATCAGCGAACGACATTTTCGGACCGGGGCCGCGTCGTGAGGCGCGATCGCGCCGGAGTGGCGCGTCGCTTCGACGCGGAGCGATCGGCGTGGTCCTCATGTGGATCGCGAGCGTCGCGATGGCGCTCGGTACGACGGCGTGGAGCTCGCCAGCGGACGCGAGCGGCGTCGACCCGACGCGGGTGAGCTTGCCGAAGGGGCCCGGATCGATCGAAGGGCTCGCGAGCGCAGATGTTTCGCCGTCGATTGCGACGGGCTCGGCGTCGTACGCGATCGGCATCGAGGTGCCCCCGGGCTCGGCCGGCTTCGGACCGACGCTGTCGCTCGCATACGACTCGGGCGGAGGCGTCAGTGAGATCGGCATCGGCTGGCGCATCGGCGGCGTGCCGAAGCTCCGACGGCGCACCGAGAACGGGTTGCCGCGTTTCGACGACACGGACGCTTTCGAAATCGACGGGGTCGGCATTCCGTGTGACCTCGTCGAAATTTCGAGCGGCATCTTTCGCCCGACGTTCGAGGACGGCTCGTTCGTGCGCGTCGAGCGCTCGACGGACGGCGACGAATGGGAAGCGCGCACGAAGGCCGGCGTCACGTTGCGCTTCGGTGGCGCGGGCTTCGTTGAATCGGAAGGCGAGCACACCAGCGGCTATTTGCTCAGTGAAGAACTCGATCGGCACGGGCACCGCATCGACTACGAGTGGGACGCCACGGAAGGGCGCGCGCTCCTCACGCACGTCACCTGGAACGACTTCGACCCCTCGTCGAGAAACGAACTGCGCTTCGATTACGAAACGCGGCCCGATCGGCACACGCTGTTCTCGGCGGGCATTCTCGAGACTTTGTCGCGGCGCTTGCACGCCGTGGAGGTACTCCACGGGGGCGCCTTGGTGCGTCGCTATGAGCTCGCGTACGCCGACGGCGCGCACCCGGTGCTGCAGTCGATCCAGCTCGTCGGACGCGACGGAACGAGCCGGCTGCCGGCCTCGACGTTCGACTACACTGAAGCGTCGCTTACGACCGGGGATCAGGTCGTCACCATGACGAATCCGCCCGGGCGTTCGCCGAGTGATCCGGACGTGACGCTCGCGGATCTCGACGGCGACGGTTTGCCGGATCTGCTGGTCGGCGAAGCCGGACAATTTCGCACGTATCTCAATCACGACGGCAAGAGCTGGCTATCGCCGCTCGACTGGGGAAGCGCGAGCCCATCGGTCTCATTGTCCGAGACGGGTGTGCAGCTCGCGGATCTCGACGCCGACGGCGCCGCGGATCTGGTCGTGAAGAGCGGAACGGCGAATTTTCGGTACTTCCCGCGACCAGCAGCGACGAACTTCGGCGCTCCCGTTCCGATCGCGACCGTGCCGAGCTTCTCGTTCGAAGACCCGGACGTGCGCCTCGGAGACATGGACGGTGATCGTCGCATCGACGTCGTGGTGACGACCGAAGCCGGCGTGGCCGTCGGGTACAATCGCGACGGCACCGATTGGACGGAGCCTGTCGTGACCGGCGTGGTGGACGCGAACACGCCGGTGCGGTTCTCCGACGGGCAGACATCGCTCTGCGACGTGAACGGCGATCGCGTGCTCGACCTGTGTTCGTTGCACTCGGGCGGCATGACGTACTGGCTCGGCCGCGGACGCGGCGTGTTTCAGGCGGGAATCGCGGCTCAGGGCGTGCCGTCGTTCGACGTGGCGTCGCCGTACCAGCTCGTCGACGTCGACGGCGACGGCTGGGTCGACTTGCTCCGCGTCGACGTCACGCGTGTGTCCATCGCGCTGGCCGTTTCCGAAGGAGTATTCGGTCCGCTTCAGACGATCGAGGGGACTCCGACTCGCACGCCCGAGACGCGAATCGAGCTCGCCGACGTGAACGGTTCGGGCACGACGGACATCGTCTGGATCGACGTGAGCGCCGACGGGACCGCCGCATGGCGCACCCTCGAGTTGTTCCCGAACGGCCGCGCGGGCCTCGTGCGTCGCATCGACGACGGTCTCGGAAAGGTCCAGACCATCGACTACGAGCCGGCAGCGCTCGAGGCCGCCAGAGCACGTGACAGCGGGAAGCCGTGGGCGACCCGGCCGAACATGGCCATGCCAGTGGTCGCTCGTGTCACCGCCGATCTCTCGCTCGGAGACCCCCCGGTCATCACCGAATTTTCGTATCGCGACGGAGCCTACGACCCGAACGAGCGAACTTTCGCCGGCTTCGGCGGGAGCGTTCGCCGGCAGCTCGGCGACGCCGCCACGCCGACCCTGGTGACCGATTCCACAGCGGATCTCGGGCTCGTGCATCGCGAGCTCCGCGGCGCGCCCCTCGACGAACGCGCGCTCGACGACGCGGGGAACGTCTTTTCGGAGACGTCGCACGGCTACACGTCGCGTACGTTGGCCACGGCGCTCGATGGGCGCACCGTGGCGTATTCGTTCGCGTCGTCCGAGCGCGTCGATCACGTCGATGGCGGCGCGGCGCCGACGCGAACGACGCTCAGCGAATTCGACCAGGACGACTTCGGCGACGTCACCGTCGAGCGGCATTGGGGCGAAATCTCCGGTAACGACGACCTGGTCGGCAACGACGAGGCCATCGTCACACGGACGTTCGCGAACGACTCGGACGACTGGCTCCTCGGCTACGTCGCCACCGAAGAAGTCACGGACGCCGGCGGGCGTCGCGTCTCGCTCGACCGCAAATACTACGACGGTGCGCCGTTCGTGGGCTTGCCGGTCGGCCAAGTGTCGCGCGGCCAAGTGTCGCGCGAAGAGGCGTGGGTGGGCCCGAACGACGAGGACGTCGAGCTCGTCATCGCGACCGCGTACGACGCGGACGGTCTTCCCACCGAGACGAAGGACGGACGCGGCGGCGGGAGGTTCTATCAGTGGGCGTCGGAGCACACGTCGATTCTGAGCGAGCGCGTCAAGCTCGACTCAGCCGTCACCTTGGTCGAGACGGCGAGCGTCGACGGCGCATTCGGCGCGCTGCTCGCGGCGACCGACTACGCCGGTCAAACGACGTCGTACGAGTACGACGCTTTCGGTCGGTTGACGGCGGTCGTGAAGCCGGGCGATTCGCCGGAGCTTCCGACGACGCAATACGCCTACGAGGTCGGCGTGCCGCTCTCGCGCGTCGTGACGGAGTCGCGTGTGACTTCCGGAAAACCCGACGTGGAGCGCAGCGAGACGTTGTTCGACGGCGGCGGTCGCGAACGGGGCACGCTCACGCGAGACGGCGCTCGGTGGATCCTCGCCGGGCTGTCACTCTTCGACGCCCGCGGTCAAGCGCGTCGCACCTTGATTCCGCGCGCGGTCGACGACGTTGCCGCGCAGACGCCGCCGCTCCTCGACGGAACACCCGCCGGAAACGACACGTTCCGCGACGCACTCGGTCGCGAAGTCGGCACCAGGTCTCCATCCGGAATCGCGACGCGCACCGAGTACGCGCCGTTCGTGACGCAACATTGGGACGGCGGTCAAAACGACGCGACGACGTCGTACGAGCACACTCCGACCGTCGAACTTCACGACGGACTCGGTCGCGTCGTCGGCCACCAACGCACGCTAGGCGGCAAGGTGCTCGCCTCCGCGTACACTTACGACCCGAACGGCGCGCTGCTCACGCGCAGCGATCCGGAGGGCAACGTCGCGAGCTACGACTACGACGGTCGCGGCCGCCGCACGGCCGTTCACGACCCGGATCTCGGCGATCACGCCTTCACTTTCGACGCCGCAGGCGACGTCGTTTTGCGCACGTACCCCGACGGTGTCGTCGCCCGCTTCACGTACGATCTCGCCGGTCGCGCGCTCACCGAGGATTGGAACGGCGACGGGACGCCGGAAATCGTACGGACTTGGGACGTCGCGCCGAGCGGCACTGCCGACCCGCTCTATCGCGGCAAGCTCGCGCGCGTCGTCGAACCGACCGGATCGGTTGAGCACAACTACGATGCGCGCGGTCGCATCACGAGCACTCGCTACGACATCGACGGAGCGAGCTACACGGCGGGCAGCGCGTACGACGCGCAGGATCGCGAAGTCGTTCACGTCTATCCCGACGGCTCGTCCATCGCCATCCGCAGAAACGACCGCGGCCAGATCGCGGGCTACGGTCACGCCGTCGATATCGACTACGGCGACGACGGTCTCGAAGTCGCCCGTCGCTTCAGTACCGGCGTCACTCAGGCGAGCTCTTACGACGCGGATCGCCGTCGCACCGAGCTCACCCTCGCCGACGCGAACGGCTCCGTCATCGAGCACCTGAAGTGGGCGTACGACCCGGCCGGAAATCTGATGAGGCTCTCCGATCTCCGTCCGGGCGTCGCGCCGGATCGGGACCGCTCCGAGGCGTACGGTTACGACAATCTCTATCGTCTCGCGGCGGCGACCGGCACCTGGGGCAAGACGAGCTACCGCTTCTCCCCCAGCGGCAACCTGGGTGGGCGCACGAGCTCCGTCGCGTCTCAATCGGTAGCGACCGTCACCTATGGCGCGCGCCCGCACGCGCCCACGTCGTTCGACGGAGGCCAGATCGACGTCGACGGGCGCGGTCGAATGACCCACGACGGCGCGCGTACCTACACCTGGAACGATGCCGATCAGCTCGTCGCCGTCGCGAACGTCGACGGAAGCTCCTAACAAAACGGCTATGGCGACGACGGCGCTCGCCGCACTCGCGTCGAAGCGCACCCGGACGGCGCCAAAACCACGACGCATTTCATCGACGCCTGGAGCGAAACCCAGGACGGCAAGCTCGTGCGCTACATCGTCCACCGCGGCCAGCGCATCGTGAAACTCGGCGGCGACGACGCCGCAGGACGCGCGACGACAAACGGCGTCGCGGCGAACCCCGACGGCACGGCGTATCGCGACGGCGCGGCGTATCGCGACGGCCGCGACGGGACGGCCTATCGCGACGGCACGGCGTATCGGGATGTCGCGGCGTTTCGCGACGGCCGCGACGGCTCCGCGAACCGCGACGGCTCCGCGAACCGCGATGGGCTGCGTGACGCCCGCGCAGCGAGCGCGCCGTCGTTCGGGCTTCTGTGTGTGATCGCGTTCGCGCTGACGGCGGTCCTACGATCCCTCGTTCGATCGTTCAGACGCAGCCGCCACCGGTTCGGGGCCGCGAGTCGAGCCGTCGCGGTCGGCGCTGCGCTCGCGGTCGTGTGCACGTCGACGGCGCCGGGAGCAACGGCCGTTGCGCTCGCCGTGATCGCCGCGCTCTGCATGGCGCGGCATCGCGTGGTTCGAAGGGCGAGCCGCGGCGCGTTCGCGTTCTGCGCCGTTCTCGTCGCCGTCGCCGCGTGCGATGGTTCGAGTGCGCCGGGTCGCGCGGCGGATCCGCCGGGATCCATTCAGGAACTCACCGACGCGGACACCCTCATCGCGACCGACTTGCTCGGCTCGGTGCTCGCCGAAACGACGAGCGCCGGACATCCGACCACCGCATTTGCCGCATATCCGTTCGGCGCGACGCGCTACGACACCTCGCACGCGACGTGGAAGTTCGCCGCGACCCCGCGCGACGGCGCGGTCGGCCTCGACCACATGGGTGCGCGCTTCTACGCGCCCGATCTCGGCATTTTCGCCAGCGGCGACCCCGTCGCGCTGACCGACCCCGAGCGCCTGGTCACCGCCGAGTTCGCCGCCGCAAACCCCTACGCCTACGCGAAACAGAGTCCGACCATCGCGGTGGACAGAGACGGGCATTTTTTCCAGGTCATCGCCGGCGCCTTCATAGGAGGTGCCATCGGCGT
Source organism: Polyangiaceae bacterium (assembly GCA_036271175.1). Taxonomy (GTDB): domain Bacteria; phylum Myxococcota_A; class Polyangia; order Polyangiales; family Polyangiaceae; genus DASZVB01. The sequence continues at coordinate 11,093 of DATBBD010000516.1, forward strand.
CGGGCTGGAGGCAGCTCGGCAGTATCTGACCCACGGCAGGGTCGATGACCTAGGCCGAATCGAAGCGGCAGCCGTCGGAGGCGCAGTGAGTGGCGCCATCTGCTCGGTCATGCCGACCGCCTTGCTGGGCGTTGTCCTCGGACGTAGCGCGGTGTCGAACATCGGAGCCGGAATCGCGGAGCGGCTGTTCGCGTCGGGGGGTAAAAGCGCCGGGTCATTGACCGACGTCGCCATCGACGGCGCGGTGGGTGCAGCGACCGCGGGACTGCTGCATGGGACGGGGATCGGCTCCGGCGGGGTTCGCGGCGGGCTGCGGCGAACGGCGTCAGTGTCTGCGGCGCGCGTTGAAGGCTTTCTACTCAAGCGAGGAGTACCCAACGATGTAGCTCGAGGATTCTCCACGTCGTTTTCGGGACCGATCGACGCGAGGATCGTGGAACCCGGCGAGAAGTTTGCTAGGTATACAGGACGAGCCTTCACTCGAGGCAGTTTCTTGACCGAGACGACATTCGCCAACTCTTCGGATGCGGTCGATGGACTGAACCTGGCCCCTTACGGCAACCCGGCGACGCTCCGACAAACCGTGACCGCCACTTCCAAGAGTATCGTGTTTGAGGGAGAGGTCGCCGGAGGGGCGCCGGGTGTCCGACAAACTTTGGTCACGGATCAATCGGCATTCGGATTCACCGCTGGGGTTCGATTTTGATCGAGATCGTGGACATCGCCCAATCCGTCGAGTCGCTACGACGAGCGCTCTCTCGCAATCTTTCATCTCGTGATCGCGCATGCGGGTGGTCCGAAGAGAGTCAACGGGCGATGTTGGCCCTTTTTGCGAGGCTCGCCGCGGATCTGAGCGCTGGCATCGATTTCAGGACGAAGCCAGAATATGGAACGCTCATTCGGGGCCTGGATCATTGGGGAATTTCAAAAGGTGAACTCTTCGAAGCAGCCGTCAAGATCTCAAACTCGATTCGCGACCTCGACGGCTCCGCCTGAAGAACCCGTTCCGCCCTGCGGCGCGCCGACTTTCGCGACTGCTCGATTCCCGCAACTCGCATCGCGGACGCCGTGCCGGCATTTCGACCGGACGAACTGATTCGCGGATGATTGCGGCTCTACGTGCGTCCGACATTCCCCGGCGTCACCGTGTTCGATACTTGGAGTCATCAAAGTAATTTCGATCGCGCGCCGTTGGACGGTGTGAATCGCGGCGCCGTCTAGCCACCGACCACCGACCCCCGCGTCTCCGCCTCCCCGTCGATTTCCCGCAACCGGCCCGCGCCGGCGCCCGATTCGGCGGCATGGATCATCTCGATATTCACGTTAATTTCGGCGAAATAGCGACGATTGCCGTGATGTCGCTGCTCGGCGCTGCGGCGGCGCGCGGGCGTTCGCGGCGCGATGTCGTGACGGGGTTCAGCGTGCTCGAATATCCGTGGTTCGCGCGCGCGGTCGCTTGGTTTCTCGTGCTCGCGTCGGGCGCGTTTTGCGGGCTCGTGATGGCGAGTCGACACGCGGCGGGCGGCGCGCCGGTGTGGGTCGACGCGATGTTCTTCGCGATGTTGCTCGGTAGCGTCGCGCTCGTCGTCGAGTTCACGAAGGTGCGCGTCGCGTATTCGAAAACCAACCGCTGATTCGTCGTGAAATCGAATAGCGGCGTCACGATTCGCGTGTCGGACTTGCTCGGCGGCGTCGCAGAATTCGTTCGCGAGATGCAAGGCCGTTTGCCGGAAGCCGCCTATCGCGACGCCGCGTTCGGCATCGCGCTCCACCCGTCGGCGCAAAGCTGACGCGACGCCATCGTCCAAGCGCCGTTTCGACACGGATCGGCTTCGCCGTGCGTGCCCCCACTCGCCCGCGCTTTGCGCGGTCGGTCTCCCCCCGATCCTCGCCAAGCTCGGATGGGGGAGACTTCTTTTAGCGAAACCCGCCGTCGCGTCGCTCCGATGACGTGCTCACGCCGCGAGATCCGCGGTTCTCGAACGAAGCCGCGCTCCGAAGTCGGTTTCACGGAGTCATGATGCGAACAAGGACGAATCGAATCTCTCGGGTGCTCGTGCCGTGGTTGGCACTCGGCGGAACCGTTGCCTGTCACGCTGCCGAAGGGCCGCGGCCCGCGAGCGAACGGCACGGCGCGGCAAGCGACGACGCAGGATCGACGTCCGAGATCGCGCCGGTGGAGCGCGATGCGGGTGCTCCGTTCGCGGCCACGACTCCGGATGATCCGCCGAGCACGGCAACGAGTGCGGATTCAGGGGTGAAAAAGCCGAGTTGCGTCGCGGAGGCGGGGACGGACGTGCCCGACGACGATTTCGTCGATTCGAACTGCGACGGCATCGACGGTGACGCCGCTGCGGCGGTGTTCGTGGCCACGACGGGTTCGGACGCGGCCGCAGGAACGATGAGCGCGCCGGTTCGCACGTTGGGCAAGGCGATCGCGACGGCGCGCCTCACGGGGAAGAGCGTGTACGTCTGTAACGGCGAGTACGACGAGAACGTCGCGATCGACGGCGCCGCGGTGAGCGTCTACGGCGGGTACGATTGCACCGACTCGTGGCGTCGCGTGGTGGACCGCGCCGTCGTGAAGCCGGCGAGCGGAACGCCGTTGACCGTTACGCACGTGTACGCCCCGGTCACGTTCGATCGAATCGCGTTTCGAGCGCCTGATGCGACGGCAGACGGCGGGAGTTCGATCGCGGCGGTCGTGCTCGATACGCTGAACGCCCATTTTTCGAACGTCGAGCTTCGTGCCGGCAATGCGAAAGCGGGTGCGATAGGCGCACCAGCAACCAACCCGGTATGGGCGCCGGTAAACGTCGGAGCGAATGGCGAGAGCGTCGTGGACGGAAGCGGCTGCGGCGCCTTCGGCACGCAAGTCGTGAGCGGCGGCTCGGGGTGTTCCGACACGCCGGCAGGAGGGACCGGATTTTTGGGCGGTTGCCCCGACGGCGGCGTTTCGATCGGCGGTCACGGTGGAACCGGCGGCAACGCGGGCCTCGGATTCGCGCAGACGTCGGGCGCCGCCGGAGTGCCGGCTTGGACGCAGTCGCTCGACGGCACGCCCGGCGCGGACGGCGTGAATGGTACGCCGGGACTCGCATCGTTCGGGCATCTCGATCACGGGCGCTACGTGCCGGCGGACGGTAATGACGCTACCCCGGGTTCGATCGGTTACGCCGGGATGGGCGGCAGTGGCGGTCGATCAGGCAGCAAGGGCGACGTCGAGTCCTACTACCCGGTAGCGGGCGGGGGCGGGCAGGGAGGTTATCCGGGTTGCGGTGGTGCGCCGGGCCACGCGGGTGGCGGAGGCGGCGCGTCGATCGCGCTCATTTCCGAAGGGAGCACGATCGCGCTCGATTGGTGCGACGTGATCACGAATCACGGCGGCGACGGTGGTGGCGCGAGCTCGGGTCTTACCGGCCAAGGCGGCGGCGCGGGCGGCAAGGGTGGGCTCGGCGGAAGCTCCGACGCGAACGGCCAGAACGGTGGACGCGGCGGAAACGGCGGCAAGGGTGGCGACGGCGGCCCCGGAGCCGGCGGTCCGTCCATCGGAGTGGTCGCATCGGGTTCGATGCCGACGACGAGCAACGTCACGTTCGTGCTCGGCGCGCCGGGGCGCGGCGGCGCCTCTTCCGATGCGACGGCGCCGGGCGGCATGGTCGTGGAGACGTTATCGCTCGCGCCGAGTGCCGACGCGGGGCTGTGAAAGGAGCGGGGAGTGAATATTTCGACGAAGTTGGGGCTATTTTCGTGCTTGTTGGGGTTCGTCGTCGTCGCGTGCGACGGCGCGAAGGGTCGGCCGCGCGTCACCTCCGTTCATGACGACGCGGGCGTTCCGAGCGCTGAAAACGAAGACGGCGAAGCGCCGGTTTCGAGCGTCGGACTCGGCGCGGACGCGGGCGTCGTCGGGTCCGGCGTCGCCGGAGATCCGTGCGTGTTCAGCGCCGATTGTACGGCCGGCGTACACTGCGACCTCGGAGAATGCGCTGCGGATTGCACAGCGAGCCTTCCCTGCGCCGGCGGGAAGACGTGTTCGAGTCGCGGACGTTGTCTCGGCACGGGTGAATCGGACGACGACCCTCCGCCGGTCACGACGCGGACCGGCACCGTACACGCCGACCCCGCGAGCGCCGCGCTAACCGATGACGACACGTCGCTCGTGATTCACCTGACGACGGATTCGAAGGACACGGTGCGCTACCGCGTCGAGCTCGACGCGCCGTATCTGTCGATCGACCAGGACCGTGGACAGTTCCAATACGAAACGACCCTGGCGTTGAAAGTCGACGGATCGAGTCATTCTGGTCAGGACGTGGCGGGCTCCGTGCACATCTTCACGACCCTCGGCGACGTGCTGGTGGAAGCTCCGATGAAGGTCGGGCTCACCGGAACGTATCAAGGCGTGATGAGTTATGACGGGAGCGGATCGACGGGAACGCCGTCGGCGCCGCTCGGGACGTCACAGCTCGTCCTCGACGTGTTCGAGCACAACGGCGCGATGACCGTTCAGGCCGATCCGGCGCGTTCGCTCCTGTTCCCGGCAATCGGTGGGAACGCCGCGACGGGTCGCGGCTCGTTCACGTTGACCGACGGCGCGCAGTTTTCGCTCGAGCAAGTGCTCCCGGCGAACTTCGGCGGTGACGACAATCCGTTTCGAAGGTCGATCGGACGCGAGGTGCGATTCTCGGTGAAGCCCGGCGCAAACGGCCTCCTCGCGGGGACGTTCGAGGAGACGATCTACGGACTCTTCGCCGCGCCGACGACGCTCACCGGCTCGGTCACCTTCGAACATCGGACGCTCGACCCAGAGCCGAGTCTGGACTTCGCGGTCCCACCGGCTCCGAAAATGCCGACGGTCGACGCGACCGTCGTTCCCGACGTCTCATCGGTATTTCCATCGTTTTCCGGCGATGCTTGGGAGCTCGAGGCGATTGCGGCCGCGGGCGGTTGTTCGGACACGCTGAGCTGCGCGAACGCGATGGACCAGCACTTTTATCAGCCGCTCGTGGGCGCGCTCTCGGGGACGTCGACGGTGACGAGCCCCGACCCGATCGGCGACATCGCGAGCGAGTGCCAGACCGAGCTCGCTGCGATGGCGATCATCGACCCGGTGAAGTGCGCGCAGATCGCGCCGATCGCTTCGACACTCGCCACGGTACAGAAAGAACACCTGGGCTCCGAAGCCGACGACGCGTTCGCGACCGCGTTCGCGCACACGCTCGACCCGGCGCTGCTCGTCGCCGACGACGGCGTCGTTCGGGCGATCAAAGGCTCGTTCACCGACGGGTTTCAGTCGGAGCTCGGCGCGCTCGCGACAGCGCGCGCGGTGCTCACGCCGTCGCTGGTCTGGGTGCTGACGCCGTCGTTCCTCGAGCGACTCAAAGGGACGCCGACCACGCCGACCGCCGCAGGGGATGCTCCGCCGAGCGTCGTTGCGGCACGGAGCCTCGCGCGCACGTTCTATTCACTGTCCACCCTCGACGGCGAAATCGCGCGCATCGCCGCGACCGATCGCAACGGGACGGAAGCTGATCGACTCGTGGCAGCGCAGACCAAGGGCGTGATCGTCGAGCTGGAGGCCGCGACGTTGGGCGGCCTCCTCGCGGCGTGGCCTGCGGCTCCGCCGGACCTCGGCGCCGAGTTTACCGACGTGCTCACGCCGATGGACGACGGGTTCAAGGCGCTTCAGGACGGCGCGCTCACTTACGGCGTCGCCAATGGGTACGTGCCGTTCCTCTACGCGCCCGGCGGCAAAGCGACGAACTTCGAGCAAGTGATGGACGCGCTCACGCCGTTCTTGGATCGCGCTTCGAACGACGAGATGGCATTCGTTTCTGCGAGTCGCACGTACGAACAGAACGAAGACGCGTTCAAGACCGAGCTCGAGGGAGTGCAATCGAACGACGACGACCGACTGCACGAGCTCTGCGGCGACGACTTCGACTTGAATCAGGTCGACTGGTCGACGTGCGGCGCGAACTCCGAGGGCGACGTGGGACGGCGCATGTCCGATGCCGAGCTCGCGAACCTCCGCGTCGTGGCGGCAGAGCAGCGTATGGAAGGGATGGGTCAGAAGATCCAGATCGAATGGGACAAGCTGCAGCAAGTGAAAGAGGTGCGCGAAGGTACGATTCGATTCACCGAGGACACCGGCGCGCAGCTCGACACCGTCGAGTGGTCCGAGGCCGCGATCAACGCTACCGAGAAATTCCTGGACGTTGCGGCCAATGCGAGTGTGTTCAACGGCGGAGCGCCGCTCGGTGAAGCGGCGATCTCCGCCGAGTTCGAGCTGGCCAAAGGCGGGCTCGAAGTGCAGCGGCAGGATCTGCAAAATGCGCAAGACGTCGAGGTTCAGGCGGCCAACTCGCAGGTCGAGGTGATCGACGAAATGGCGACGATCAAGGGGCTCATGGTCGACATGGCCGAGCTCAAGGTGGAGACGCAGGAAGAGGTGATCGGCGTGCTTCAGGCCGACATCGACGTCAGAAATTCGCTGTCGGACGCGCGCCATCTGTTCGCCGATCGGACCAGCACGCTCGCCCGCATCGACGACAGCCCGCTCCGCGACCCGAGCTATCGGCTCCTGGAAGACCGCGACGCGCTCGCCGCTATGCGGTCGCGCGCCGATCTGCAGAAGTGGCTCTACTTGGCGGGCCGCGCACTCGAATACCAGCTGAATCAGGACTTCGACGACGCGCTCGGCGAGGCCGTCCTCAACGTGTTCGACGTCCAGGAAGCGAATCGATTGAAGGATTGCCTCAGCGCGACGTTCAGCGAAGCGTCCCTGGCGCTCGGCAGCACGAACGCTTACACGACCGAAATGTCGGTGCGCAAGCTGCTCGGCATCGGCGGCTCGATCACCGACGGCGTGACCGGTGAGCAGCTCTCCGAGGCCGACCAGTTTCGACGCCTGTTGCTCGAAAATCAGAACCTCGACGGCAATGGCGGCGTGGGGATTCAGTTTTCGTCGAGCCTCGATCCGAACAACGGGCTCTGGCCGTCCACGCGTTGCGACGACCGCATCACGACGGTCGAGGCCGAGCTCGTCGGAGATTTTCTCGGGGACAACGACGCCGAGGTCGATCTCACGCTCGACGGCGGCGGCGTCCTGCGCGGGTGCGACGGTGAACGTCTCGTCAACTGGTCCACGTCGGGCAACGCCAGCATCCAGGCCGGCGTCAATTCGTACGGGACGGCGCCCGCGCCGAACGACTCGCTACACGGGCTCTCGGTCGCGAGCGCGAAGTGGACGGTGAGCATTCCGGGGCCGTCGGCGGCGCCGAGCAACGCAGACGTCGATCTGTCGAAGCTCGACGACGTCGTGATCCGGGTCCACCACGAGGCGCGACCGATCCGGACCACGACGTCCGCGGTTTCCGTCGCGTGCCTCGCCGACGTGGGCGCGGGGCACTAACGACCCGCGCAGCGAGCGCGACGCAACGCGAGCTACTGCGTGGGCTCGCGTTCGCGTTCATGGGATTTCAAAACCCATCGCCGAGTTCATTTCTACGGGTTCGTGATCGGAAACAGCGGATGGCAACGGAGATCGCCGGCGGAACAATCCGGCGGGTCGATGTAGATGGCCGTGCACGCGGGGCCGTTCGCGGACAGCTGCGCGGCGGTGGCGCTGACCCAAGCGGCTTGGGAATCGACGCGCGCGTAGAACACGGTGGTCGAGAATTGCGGCGTGAACGAGACCACACCGGCGATCTTTCGGATCGGCGTGCAGACCACGGGACCGCCGGAATCGCCCTGCTGCGCGAGGCCGTTGAACAGATTGGTCCCTTGCTCGAACGATTCGAGGTCGTTGCTCGCCGGGCCGTCGGACACCTCCGAACAGAATTTGCGAAGACCGGTGGTCTCCGTTCCGGAATCTTTCGAGATGCCGTAGCCGACCGCGATGCACGGCGTGCCCGCCGCGGGAACCGTCGGGTCGATGGTCCACGGCGTGCTCACGCAGTCGGGGACGGTCAAGTGAACCAGGGCCAAGTCGAACCCCTGGTCGATTTCTTGCGGATCGCCGTTCGGCGAATAGCTCGGATGGATGACGGCCTTGTCGATGGGGTGCCGGCTCATGCCCGGAGGTACCGTGCCCGGCGTCGTCGCGCTGCCCGTTCCCGTGTAGAACGCGTCGAGCTCGGCGTTGAGGACGCAATGAGCGGCGGTGAGGACGACCGCGCGCGCGACGAGCGTACCCGTGCAGAGTCCGTTGGACGTGTAGACGATGCCGACCGCCGGGCTGCCAGGGTCCGGATCGGGCGCTCCGCCGGTGATGGCTTGATCCGTCTGCCCGACCTCGTCGGTGCCGTTCGTTCCCTCTGGTGTCGCGCCGCATCCGGCGAGAATCCAGAGCGCGAGCACGCCCATTCCAAATCGAGTCGTCGATTGCGTTTGCATGCGCGGGCCCGAGCAAATGACGTGCCGCTCCTTCGACGGCGCGCGACGCCGCGTTTCTCGGCGTTGCGGCGATTCCATCACCCTGAATGAGCACGTCGCTGCACACGCCGAGCACCTCGTGAATCGCGCTGCACAGTCGCCGTCTTCGAGTATGGTCGGCCCTCGCTTTCAACCGAGAAATGAAAAATGAATCGTCGGCTCAAGCTCGTTCTGACGCTCGTCGCCGCGCTCGTCGCGGTCGTCGGACTCGCCTTCGCCTACCTCTTCGTCGCGTTTCCGAAGACCGGTCCGACACCCGATCTGAGAGTCGAGTCGACGCCGGCGCTCGTCGAACGCGGTGCGTATCTGGCGGGACACGTCGCGGCCTGTCTCGACTGTCACTCCACGCGCGACTGGAAGCGCTACTCGGCTCCGCCGCGTCCCGGCACGATCGGCGGCGGCGGCGAAGCGTTCACGCACGACATGGGATTTCCGGGGAACGTCTTCTCGAAGAACATCACGCCGGTCGCGCTCGCGACATGGACGGACGGCGAGGTCGCGCGTGCGATCACGACCGGTGTTCCTCGCGACGGTCACGCGATGTTCCCGATCATGCCGTACCCGAACTATCGACACCTGTGTGACGCCGACTTGAACGCGTTCATCGCATTTCTGCGAACCTTGGCCCCCGTCGTTCGCCAAAACCAAGAATCGAAGCTCGATTTCCCGATGAGCCTCATCGTCCGCATGATTCCGGCTCCGCCCGATCCTTGGGAGTGCCAAGCCGGTACGCCCGACTACGGAAAGTATCTGACGACCATCGCCGGCTGCGCGGAGTGTCACACTCAACAAGAACGTGGCAAGCACAAGCCCGGAATGGAGTTCGCCGGCGGATGGACGTTCCCGCTGCCCGGCGGCGGACACATCACGTCCGCGAACATCACGCCCGATCGCGAGACCGGCATCGGCGAGTGGACACGCGACGAGTTCATCGCGAAGTTCAAGGCGTTCGCGTCGCCGAACGCCGCCACGCCGGTCAGCGCGGGCGGCATGAACACCATCATGCCGTGGACGATGTACGCCGGCATGACGACCGAGGATCTCGGTGCGATCTACGACTACCTGCGGACGCAAAAACCGATTCAAAACGTCGTGGAGCGGTTTCACCCCTAGCCGGTCGATGGCTTGCCGCTGTTGACCGCCAGTTGAGCGTCGAAGGCTCGCTCGTAGGCGGGTCGCGCTTCGCCGCGGGCGAGATAGGCGGCCAGGTTTGGAAATTCGTCAAGAATGCCCGAGGATTTGAGCCTGAGCAGCACCGACGCCATCAAAAGGTCGCCCGCGCTGAACGCACCATCGAGCCAGTCGGCATCACCCAAACGAGCGGAAAGTAGGCTCAGCCTGCCGCGAATGCGCTCTTCCACCAGAGGAACGCGCTCCGCACGCCAGGGTTTGTCGCCCTCGAGCAGCTTCGCGGTGACGAGTTCGAGGATCGGCGGTTCCACCGTGTTGAGCGCGGCAAACATCCACGTGATCGCGCGCGCCCGAGCATTGGCATCGTTCGGCAACAAGCCGGCATGTCGCTCGGCGAGGTGAAACACGATCGCCCCTGTCTCGAACAGCGCGAGATCGCCTTCCTCGTAGGTCGGAATTTGGCCGAAAGGATGAAGTGCCAGATGCGCGGGTTCCTTCATCGCACGAAACGAAACGAGGCGAACCCGGTAGGGTTGACCCACTTCCTCGAGCGCCCAGCGAATGCGCGTATCGCGCGCCAGCCCCTTGCCGCCATCGGGTGAGCGCTCAAAGGCGGTAATGGTGATGGTCATTCGAGAGGCTCCTTCACGGTGACAATTGTCGGCTGCGGAGACAGACCTTTGCAAGCAGGGCCAAGGGCGGCATGACGCTGGTCGCGCGACCGTGGCGACGTGCCTCGCCGCGCCATATGTCGCGATCGTCGGGCCGAAGCGAGTCGCTCGAATCGCGACACTTTTGTTCGGTTCCGATTGCCACCCGAAGCCCCTACATTGAGTTCATGAGCGACGCAAAAACGTATCAGGGCGGCTGCCAGTGCGGGAAAGTTCGATACGACGTCACGGTGGACCTCGAGAAGCCGGTCATCTCGTGCAATTGCTCGATGTGCGGCAAGGCCGGCACGCTCCTCGCGTTCGTGCCCGCCTCGGAGTTTCACCTCCACTCGGGCAACGACGTGCTGAAGAACTACCAGTTCAACAAGAAGCACATCCAGCACCTCTTCTGTAGCGAGTGCGGGATCAAGTCGTTCGCGCGCGGTGAAAAGGCGGGTCAGCCGATGATCGCCGTGAACGTGCGCTGTCTCGACGACGTCGAGGTGAAGAGCCTCAACGTCATGGATTTCGACGGACGGAAAACGTAAAGCCCCGTCGCGACCGCTCGTTCGCCTCTGACGCGTTCGAGGGACGACCCACAAAACACGACCTCCCCCGGAGCACGCTCGCAGTGCGAACGGGCATCCCGGAGGAGGCGCTGACGACCGCACGCGTTCGTCGGCGCCGAGCCGCGAACGCGTGAGCCGGCTTACTTCTTCATCTCGATCGACGCCTGCTCGGCCTGCGCGTGAGCGATGACGCGGCGGTTCTTGGCGCGGCCTTCTTCCGTCTTGTTGTCGGCGACCGGCTTTTCCATGCCGAACCCGACCGCGTCCAGGCGGGCTGCATCCACGCCGTCCGTCACCAGCGCGGCCTTCACCGCGTCGGCGCGCTTCTGCGAGAGCTTCTTGTTCTTGAGGGTGCCGCCGACGTTGTCGGTGTAGCCCTCGATGGTGACCTTAACCGAGGGGTATTGCTTCATGAAGTCGGCGACCTTCTTGATCTCGGGCGTCGCGTCGCCCTTGATGTCGGCCTTGTCGGTCACGAACGTGATGTCGAGACCGATGCTGACTTCGTGCTCGAGCTTCTTCGGGCAGCCCGCCGTGTCGACCATCGCGCCTGCGGGCGTGTTGGGGCACGTGTCCTGATAATCGGGCACGCCGTCGCCGTCGCTGTCCGGCGGGCAACCCATCGCGTCCACCTTCACGTTCGCGGGCGTGCCGGGGCACTTGTCCATGTCGTCGGTGACGCCGTCGTGATCGCTGTCGGCGGGTGCGACGACGGCGGGTGCTGCCGGAGGGGGCGGCGGCGGCGGCGCCGGCTTGGTGAGCGGCATGCCGTCACACCCCGGAATGGCGTTGGCGGCAACCCACGCCCCGGTGTGCACGCATTCGCCGTTGGCGCCGCGCCACACGTCTCCATTCGAGTTCGTCCAATAACCGTCTGCCGCAAAAGCGGAGCTAGAGACGGCTAAAACTGCTGCGACAATGGCGATTCTCATACTTGAAGCCTCCGTGTTGAAACGCTCGGCGAGCCGCCGGATGAGTACCATCAACGGGGAGGGCTCGTCATGCGTCTTGAGCGCCAGCGGCCACCCTTGTTGTCGCCATCCCCGCGTTTCGTTTCGCGAAAGGTTCGAAATCGCTTCGGTGACGTGTCATTGGCTCCGTCGCGCTCATCGGCGCCAGGACGCCATCCGACGAATCAGGCCGTCTCTCACGACCCAGGTGTGGAACAGAACGGCGCTGATGTGCGCGAGGAAGGTCGCAAACAAGAGGAACGCGAGCACCGTGTGGGCCTCGCGAAGGACCGCGTACAGCGTCGGCTCTGCCGGAAGAATCGCCGGGAGATGGAGCGCGCCGACGAGGACGATCGGATAACCCGCCGCCGACAGCATCGCCCAGCCGACGAGCGGTTGAGCGACCATCAACGTGTAGAGGAGGCGCTCGCCGGCCGTCGCGGCTCGCCGTTCGAGCGGCGACATCGTCTTCAGGAACGGTGGCAACGTCGTGAACTTCCGGTTCACGATTCGAACCACCGCGAAGACGAGAATGAGGATACCGAGCGGACGATGAATCGCCACGAGGCGACTGTAGTCCGCGAGCGATGCGACCATGGCCACGCCGATGAACAACGTGGTGAGGATCATCGCCGCCATCGACCAATGAAGGATCCGCGAGAGCGGCGAGAACCGAGGCGGGTCGGGCATGTCCGCCATCACCGTGTCTCCGCGACGGAGATCGCGCTCGGTTCTTTGTGTTCGCCTTCACGTCGCGTGAACGACTCGGAATAGGCCGCCGAGCGCGCGCTCAGCAAGGGATCGTCCGACGCGGTCATGCCTACCGGAAGCACCAGTGGATCGAAGTTGACGTCGCGCGCCCGGCTGGTCGCTTCGCTCTCGATGCGGTCGATGGTCAGCGTCCCGACGTCGACGCGTCGCCGATCCGCCGGCCACGGGAGGGTCGCGTCGTTGGTGGGGTCGCCCGGTTCGGCGACGGTCACGACGAGATGCCACTGCAAGGGGTGCTGGTGAATCGACGCGACGAGCCCATCGAACAAATAGTTGCGCCGAGCGGCGAGCGCGGCATCGACCGGCGGCTTGGCGGGTTCGACCGCGACCATGGACCAGCGAACGAAGACCGACGTACCGGCCTCATTCACGAACCGGAACGCATTCAACGAATTGAACGTGTCGTTCTCGAATCCCGACGACCTCGGTTGCGCACCGATCAATTGGAGCGCCTTGGCCGATGCCGGATTTTCTCGAAGAAACCGTGCGATTTTCTGCGGGTCGGGCTTCGACGTCGAGGGATCCGGTACCGACGCCAGGAGGTTCTCGTAGAACGCCTGCGCGGTGTTCACGTTGAACACCGGGATGTCGTTCATGCCGGTGCGCCATTCTTCGCCGTCCGGAAGCTCGAAGAGGAGCGCCATGCTCCGCACCTTGCCTTGTACGTCCGGAAGATAGGGCTGCCCACCGGCGAGCGCGAACCGTCCGAGGACGGGCACGCGCCCCTTCTGGAACACGGACGCCTTGGACAGCGAAACGCCGGCGCCGTTGCTCTCGAACGCGCCGCTCACCCCGACGCCTTTGGCATGATTGCGACGAAATCCGGATTTCCGTCCGTTCGCGAGCTCGAAGGCGTCGATCATCGTCGCGGGCGTGAGCGCGTGCGGCGTGAGCCACCCCGCGCAATACGCGAACGACGCCGCGATCGTTCCGACGATGGCTCCGATGAGCGCGAGCCGCACGACGAGGCTCGCGCGCCCGAGTGGAGCCGGCGGATCCGCGGAAGTCGCGCCTTTCGAGTTCATCCGTGACCTGCGACGTTTCGCCCGTGCGACCGGCATCTAGTGCTCGCGGGTCGCGTCGCACAGTCCGAAATCTCGAACGCCGGGGGACTTTCAGAAATGACCATGGTGCTCGTGGTATGTCGTGGGGGAGGTGAGAGAGTGATGCGAGGGTCGATTGAGGGTTGGTCGGGCGTTCTGCTCGGAGCGATGACGGTTCTCGGGTGCGGCGTGAACGACTTGCACTTGAAGGCGTCCGAGGTGGATTCGGGCTCGGGGGGCAGCCCATCCGGAGCCGGGGGCGCGGTGAATTCGGGCGGCGCGTCGACGTCGAGCGGCGGAACGACGTCGAGCGGCGGAACGACGCCGGGCAGCGGCGGAACCTCGTCGCCCCAAACCGGAGGGACGCCCGGCGTTGGGGGCACAACGAGCACTTCCGGAGGGGCCAGCGGTTCTGGCGGCGTGCCTCCCGACGGCGGCCCGGGAACGGGCGGCATGACACAGACCTTCACTGGCGCGGCGTATCCGCTCGGAAGCGACTGCACGTCGGTCGGCACCCTCGCGTGCGCCGGCAATGCCCAGAAGCTCACGATGTTCTGCAGCGGCAATCCCCCGACCTGGCTCCCGGGACCGCCTTGTGGCACGGCTCAACTTTGCGATTCGACCCTCGGCGTCGATCAAGGAACCTGCGCGCCCACCGTCGCGGCCTGTAGCGGGCTCGAGCCCGGTGCGAAGACGTGCTCGGACGGCACCCACGCCGTATCGTGCGGTCCGGACCTCGTTTCGACAATGCCAGTGGCCACATGCAGCGGCGCGGAGCCGGTGTGTGCCGGCGGCACCTGCGTCCAGTGCGCGAACGGGGCCACGCGTTGCGGCACCGACGGCAAGAGCGTGCAGACGTGCACCGGCGGCATCTGGGGGGCCGCGACGGCGTGCGGAACCGTGTGCGGAGGCGGGAGCTGCCTCACGCCCGTCTCGGTCACGGCCGGCGATCGATACTCGTGTGCGCTCCTTTCGGACGGTTCGGCGTGGTGCTGGGGCTTCAACGGCGACGGACAGTTCGGCGACAGCACCCGGACCGATTCGTCGAAGCCGGTGCAGGTCCCCGGGATCCAGGCGAAGGCGATATCGGCGGGCGAGATTCATACCTGCGCGGCTCTCGTGAACGGCGCGGTCGAGTGCTGGGGCTTCAACGCCGACGGCGAGCTCGGAAATGGGACGGAGATCGATTCACCGACGCCCGTCGTCGCGCAAAATCTCTCGAACGGGACCAAGGTGGCGTCGGGGACGAGCCACAGCTGCGCCGTCGTCGGGAGCTCGGTCGACTGCTGGGGGGAGAACGCGTTCGCCCAGCTCGGCAACGGCACGTTGACCGGGTCGACCAGCCCAACCGCAGTGCCGAACCTGAGCGGCGTCACGGCGGTCGTGGCCGGCGAGAACTTCAACTGTGCACTCATCAGCGGCGGCACGGTGGAGTGCTGGGGCATGAACGCCGACGGCGAGCTCGGCAACGGGGACAGCGTCGGCCCGAACACCTGCGGCTACGCGGGGGGGAATCAATATCCATGCGCAACCTCGCCCGTCGCCGTGATGGACCCGGGCGGCGTCACCAATCTGATCGGCGTGAGCGCGATCGCAGCCGGCCTCGAGACCGCGTGCGCGGTGCTGAAGAGTGGCGGCGTTCTCTGCTGGGGCGATGGTACGAACGGCAACCTCGGCAATGGATCGTCCGCGAAGTCCATCCTTCCCGTCGCGGTCTCGAATCTCACCGGCGCCGTCGGCATCGGCGTCGGAGATTTCTCCGCGTGTGCAGTGCTCGAAACCGGCGCCATCGATTGCTGGGGCGACAACGTGGACGGCGTGCTGGGTAGTGGCACGAGCGCCAGCTCGTCGGTACCGGTCGCGGTGTCGGGCTTGAAGGACGGCAAGCTCATCGCGGTGGGGTCGAGTCATGCTTGCGCGACGCTCGCGGCGGGCGCCATCGTATGCTGGGGTGACAACTCTTCCGGCGAGCTCGGGAACGGCACCACGACTGGTTCGAGCAAGCCGGTCACCGTCGTGTGGTGACGTGAATCAGTCGCCGAGACCATACACGCACACCTGATTCGAGAAGCTCGGCAAATAGACTTTGCCATTCGCGATCGTCGGATACGCATACTTCGCGAATTTGCCGCAATCGTCGCGCGCCGGCGTTTCCTGGCTGTTCCAGAGCTCGGTGAGCGTCTCGGCGTCGAACGCGCGAAACATCCCGGCGCGCACGTCTTGATTCGCGCTCCCGTCGCGCGAATGCGACGCCCAAATCACCCCGCTGCCGCGCGCTCGGCCGTTCGCGGAAATGGACAGCATCGCACCCGGCATCGACGGCAAGCTCGTCACCGAGCTACTCATCGTGTGTGCGACGTCGAGGATCGTGGCTCCCGGCGAATACGACGCCCCGAGGAACGGAAACGCCTTGAGCTGGTCGGTGTCGCCCCACACGTACACGCGGCCTCCATCGGGCCCATTCCAGAACACCGGAGATCCGCCGATGCGAAACGGCGCGCTCACCGGGAAAGTCTGCAGCACGTTGTCGTCCGTCGACGTCGAGTCGGTCAGGCCGCCCATGTCATCCAGGTCGACCACGAAGAGAATGCCGGCCTTCCCGCCGCCGACGCCGATGCGCGTGCCGGGAACGAGCAATATGCCGGCCGATCCCAGATCCAGATCGGCCGCCTCGAGCCTCACGTAGTCGTGCGGCGTGAAGAAGCTCTCTACCTTGAAGGTGCCGCCGTTCGGGCGAAGCTTGAGAAAGCTCTCGCCGCGCCCGACGAGCGAACGCGGATCGCCTTGATCACCGACCGAGCCGTTGCCGGTGATGACGAACACGTCCGTTCCGTCGGAGGCGGGGCCTTGCCCGGATTGCCAGACGCCGCCCTCGCTCCCGTTCGGCGTGGTGTTGTAGACGACGCGCTGGGCGAGCGTCGCCGCGTCGTAACCGATGATCCAGCCATGATACGGCGGCCAGTCGCAGTGCGCAGCCCAGCTCACGTACACGACTCCGTTCGAGAGCAGGAGCGCCGCGCGTTGGTTTTCGTGCAGCGGGTCGAACGCGACGGTGGTCGTTCCGTCGCCGGTTCCCGCGACGCTTGCGGAGATGGTCACCGGGCTCCCCGCGCGTTCCGTGCCGTCGGTGAGATCGACCGCGTGAATCTTCTGCACGAACGCCGCCCCTTCGTGCGTTCTAGCGACGAGGTACATCGTGCGCGTCGCGGGGTCGATGACCGGCGTGCTGACGATGCCGATGTTGCCGCTGAAATCCTGGTAGTTTCCGTTGCACGCGCCGGTCATGTCGGCGTTTCGCGGCGGCACCACGCCGGGTCCGAGCAAGCTCCGCGACCACAGCGGCGCCGACGCCGCCGGGTCGTCGGCGTCGAAGGCGTAAATGGTGTCGTTCACCGTGACGACGAAGAGCACGTTCAGAACGCCGCGACCGGGGATCGCGAGACCGCTCACGAGGAGCGGCTGCGCATAGACTTGATCGTCGACCGCTCGCACGAACAGCTTCCGAAATCGGCCGCCGCCGACTGAATCGACGGTGAGCGTCGTTTCGGCCAAGTTGGCTCCCGTTCGGAACGTGTCATTGTGTTGGGTCACGATGTTCACGAGGGGCGGCGCTGTGGGGGCGCGTTGGTCCGGCGCGTCGGATGGATTCGCGGTCGCGTCCCGGAGCGAGCCCTCGCCGGACGAGGCGTCGCCCCTAGCCGCGTCGCGAGTCGGCGCGCCGCGGACGTGAACCGACGGACGGGAAGCGTCGCGAGGCGTCGTTCCGCCGCGAGCGCCGCGGTCGAAGGACGCTCCGTCGTTGGCGACGCAGCCCGCGGCGAGCACGCCGACGAACGCAAGGAGTGAACGCTCCACGATCGCCCATCTTACGACAATCGTCACCCGAACCACGCGACGTTTTGCGCTCAACCCGTCCCGAGCCCGAGCGCGAACAGCCGCGACACGAACCAGAACACGCCCACGCCCGCGACAGCCGCTGAGAGGCCTTCGGTGAGCAGCGCGTGCGCTTTTGGACGGCGCGACAGGACGAGCCCGAGCAGCGGCCAACAGAGGAGGACGACGCCGAGTTGCCCGATCTCGACGCCGAGATTGAACCCGAAGAGCGCCGGCACGAGACGCCTGAGCGGCAGATCGAGCGCCGACATCGCCCCCGCGAAACCGAAGCCGTGGATCAACCCGAACGCAAATGCGACGGCGACGCGAAGCCCTGCGGGTTCGCGCGAGCGCGCGAGGAGCGCGAAGTGGCACGCCGTGAACACGAGCAACCCGAACAGCGCCGTGCGGCTCACCACGCCGCGTCCGGAGAGCAAGAGGAGAGCGAGCGCGCCGACGATGACGGCGGGGATCCTTCGCCCGCGCTTCGAGAGGAGCCAGGCGTTTTCGGCGCCGAGGAGCGCGATCGAGAACCCGATGAGCGCCTCGACCGGACGCGGATCGGGCTCCACGACGCGCAGCACGGCGAGTGCGAGCGTCAAACTGTGCGCGACCGTGAAGGCCGTCACGAGCCACGCCACTTGTCGAAAGGTCGTCGCGAGGAGCAAGAGGGCGAGCACGAACGCGACGTGATCGGGACCGGTGAGCAAGTGCTCCACGCCGAGCGCGACGTAGTCGAACAGCGAGCTCCCGGTGTTCGCGTCGAAGACGGCGCGTCGCGTCGAGGCGTCGAAGATCCGCTCGACGGGGTGCCCGGTGCCGTCGTCCCATCGAAGGAGATGCCGGTGACCGTCGCGGAGCAGCGTCACGAAGCCGACCGAAACGACGCGTGCTCCCGTTCCGGTGCAATGCAGGGTCCAGCGCCACATCGACCAAGGGTCTGCCGCCGGCACGCGGTCGGGCGCGTTCGACGATGTGCATGCCACGCCGCCGACCCGCATCTCGAAGAGCCGTTGCAGCGCGAGTCCCGCGGCGCGATCACGATTCGAATCGTCGTCGACGGGAACATCGAGGCGCGAGACGTCGGTCGCCGTCATTTGCACTTTCACGTCGACATCGCTGCCGTGAAGCGTCCAGAACGAATAGGACAAGGGACGCGAGTGCGCGCCGGCAACGGCGGTCACGCACGCGAACGCGAGCGCGATACCCGTGGCCACCCACCGTTTCACGGTAGGGTCGCCACTTTCCGAACGTCGGCCGCGCGGCGGAGTTCGTCCATTTTTGCGGCGAAAGCATCGTCCGCGGCTTTTCGTCGATAAAGGTCGGCGACGTGGTCGCGAATTTCGGAGAGCGGGAGCGCGCGGGGCGGGCCGCGGTCCACCAAGACGACCACGCGGAACGCCTGGCCGTCGCCCACCGGCTCGGTCACCTGACCCGGTTTCATTTCGAGCAATCGCTCGAGCAAGACCGGGCCGAAGCGGCGATTGATGTCGTCGGGCGAGAGCGGCGCGCTCGGCGAAGCGTCGCTGGATGGCGAACCGAGCGCCGCGTTCACGATGTCGAACGACTCACCCCGCCGCAGCCGTTCGACGGCTTCTGCCGCGCGAGCACGCGCCGGAGCGCGATCCGCCGCGTCCCGGATGTTCACCGCGAGCTCTCGGACACGCACGTCACCGGCGCCGGCGAACTGCGAGCGGACCTGCGCGTAGAATTTCTCGAGCTCCGCGTCGGTCGGGACGAGCGCCTCGGCGGACGCGCGCGCCGACGCGTAAACGGCGTTCAGAAGCGCGTTTCGCGTCGGCGGATCGCCGCGCACCATGCCTAGGGAAAGGCCTTGCTGGACCATCAATTCGTCGTCGATCAGTCGGTCGAGGACGGCTTTCTTGTCGGCGTCCGTGACCGGCCGATGCTCCGACTCGCCGACGGCCTTCAACGCGGCGTCGTAGGCGGGCCTCGAAATGCGCTCGCCGTTCACGAGCGCGACGCTGCCCGCCGGAACTCCTCGCGCCGAGCTACGTGCGGGCGCCGCCAATCCGCCGAGCGCCAGCGCCAGACCGACGCCCGCGCCGATCCACAAAAGAAATTCCGGGCGACGAACCCATCGCATGCGCGGACGCACTGTACTCGGCAGGCGCGGCGCGTCGCGGCCGATCGAGGAAGTCCGCGGTCCCGCGTGAAGGTCGCCGTCATTTTTCGGGCGGCTCGTCGCTCGCCGACGTCACCGACGGATCGTCGTCGTCCGGAAGGGCGCTCGCCGCCGGCTCTTCGATGCCGTTCATCGGGGTATGCCATTTTTTCGATTCTTCTACGGTGCACGGCCGCGGATCGTTGCGGTCGTTCTGCACGCACTCGAGCGACCAGGCGACACGCGGCGCTTCGCCGGCGCTCGCCGCTTCCGCGCGGGCCGCGGCGATGTCGCCCGAAACGGCGAACGTGGTGAGCGCGGGGAAGCCGTCGACGATGATGAGCCCGGCGATCATCACGAGCAAGAACGGGAAGGTGAACCGATAGAGGTCCATCGTCGAACGATTGAACCGGTAGCTCGCGACGAACACGTTCTGGCCGAAGGGTGGGGTGAGATTGCACACCTCGAGGTTCAAGAGAAACATGATGCACATGTGAAAGGGCTGAATGCCGAACGCCGCCGCGAACGGCGTGACCAGCGGGACGCACACGATGATCATGCTGATGCCGTCCATCACCATGAAGTACAGGAACGCGTTCAAGACGAGGAGGAACTGCCAGCGCTGGTGAATGCCGATCGCGCTCAGCCAGTCGTACGCGCGTTCGGGAATTTGCTGGCTGATGATGTAGTTCGTGAGCGACATGGCAAACGCCATGATGAGGAGCAGCCCTCCCGCGAGCCCGATCGAGTTGCGGATGATTCGCGGAAGGTCTTTGACGGCGATGTCTCGATAGACGAAGACCTCGACGACGAGCGCGTAGAACACCGATAGCGCGGCGACTTCGTCGATTTGCGTCAAGCCCGTCGCGAGTCCCCCGAGAATGAGCACCGGGATCCCGAGTTCCCACTTCAAATCCCAGAGCGCGAGGCCGGTCTCTCGTACGACGAACTGCTTTCTCGGGACGCGGTGCTTGATCGCGACGTAAACCGCGTACCCGCTGAGGAGGACGATGACCAACATGCCGGGTGCGATGCCGGACTTGAACGCCTTGGTGAAGTCGATGCCGGCGAAGAGCGAATAAATGAGGATCGGGAGCGACGGGGGAAGGAGCAACCCCACCGAGCCGCTGGTCGTGACGAGACCGAGCGCGAACCGCTCCGGGTATCCCGCTTTCACCATCGCCGGATAGAGCAACGCGCCGATCGCCACGATGGTTATGGCGCTCCCGCCGGTGAATGTCGTGAAAAACGCGCTCGCCATGATGCACACGATCGCGAGCCCTCCCGGCATCCACCCGAGAAACGCCTCGGCGGCGCGGACGATGCGCGCGGGCGTCTTCGATTCGGCGAGCATGTAGCCGAGAAACGTGAAGAGCGGCACGGTCACCAGGACCGGATTGCCGGCGAAGCGCTCGTCGAGCACGTCGGGCGCGAGAAACCGGAGCACGCGCATGCTCGGGTTGTCGTGGGTGAGCCACGCGAGCTCGGTGAACCCCGCCATCGCGGCGAAGATCGGCATGCCGAGGAGAACGAGGGCGGCGACGAGGAGCGAAAGCATGGTCGTTTCAGCTCCCCGCCGCTGGTTCGAGCGCTTCGTCTGACGCGTCCGGCTCCGCCGAAACGGCGCCGATCGAGACCAGTGCGACGCGAAGCAAGAAGCGGAGCGCGATCAGCAACAAGCCGACGGGGACGATGAGATCGCCGGCCTTGGTGAGCTCGCCGCGAGGTTCACCAAGACCCGGAATGACCACCAGAGGCGCGCGAGATTCGTCGTCGGGGATGAGCACCGCCAATGTCGCTTCGTGGCCATACCGCTGGTCGAATCCGGCGCTCGCGACCCAGTGGTTCCACTCGGCTCCCTTCAACCAGTCTGCGTATGGTTCGCCGCGAAACACGACGTGCGGCACTGACCTGAAGTCGAGCTCGAGCTGTGACCGGACGATGAAGCCGTCTTCGCCGAGCCGCTCGAAGACCTGCGCGACCTTCTGGCGCGCGGTCATGTCGGCGCGGGCGTCGAAATCCTCGATCGAGACATGGTCGAAAAATCCCCACGCGGCCGCTCCCGAGACCAGCGCGCACAAAAGTCCGGTCGCCGCGGCGGCCACCCAGCGCATTCGACCGCGCAAGAGGCGCGTCGTCATGTCGAGGACGATGTGCTTGCCGCGCGCCGTCGCGAGGGAGCCGCCGACGAGCGCGAGGATCAGATTGAGCCGCGTTCCGACGCCGCGGAGCCCGCCGACCAAGGTCAGGACGGAACCTTGTTGGTACCAGTTGAGCAGGTTCGACGTGTACTGAACGCCGACCGTCGCGACATGCGGCGCGACGAGCACACCGAGCACCGCGAACCCCACGGTCGCTCCGATGCGGGCTCGCGGCCGTGCGCGCTTTCCGGCGAACCACGCGCCGAGACCGAGACCGAGAGCGAGCAGAATGGCGCGCGCGACGATTCCGCCGTGGCTTTCGCTGTCGGCGGGCGTCGAGAGCCCTTTCAGGAGCACCCAGAGAGACATGGAGAAGACCTCGATCGCGACGGCGATCACGGCGACGGTCGTCTCGAGGCGTGTCCACGAGGCGTCGAGTCCGACGAGAAATCGCGCCGAGCGCGTTCGGTCGTCGCGGAGAGCGACCGGATCCGGGGGCCGAACCATGAATGCGTCCTTTCGACGCCGCGGGTCGGGCGTCTTCCCTCATGGAGAGCGCTCCGGCCGGATGTGAACCGAAAACGACTACTCGACCGCGTCGATTTCGTGCGTGAGCCCGAGAACGTCTTCGACGAGACCCCGGGCGAGGAGGCTCCCCGTCCGTTCCTCGGCAGCTTTTTCGAAGAACGAGCGCCACTCGCGTCGTTCAGACGCCGTCGGCTCGACCGGCGCGAGGCCGCGAAAGAGCCGGACGCTGGCGGCCGTGTCGTCTTGTCGTACTCGCGACGCTCCCTCGTCTTCGGCGCGGCTCGACAGGTCGTCGACCACGGCGCGCACTTCCGGGTCCAGGCGGTCGTAAGCGCCCTTTTGCAAAAGGAGCGCCCCGCTCGTGCACGCGACCGGCATCGTCGTCACCGAATCGAGCGAACGCGTCCAGTCGAGTCGCTCCGCGTCGCCGGCCGTGCCCACGACGACCGAAGCACCCACGCGAGGCCCGGCGTGGAGCGCGTCGGCGACGTCGAGCTCGGCGAGACTCACCGGGGTGATCCCAGGAATGGACGAATAGAACATCGGCGCGAAGGGGTCGGTGTCGAGGGCCGCCAGGCGTCGCCACGCGAGGTCAGAGGGGCGTCGCACCGGGCGTCCTCGGCTCATGAAGCGCGTGCACCCTTCGTCTTGCCACGACAAAAGGCGATACCCGACCGAAGCGAACCCGGACTGCATCTCGTCGCGCAGGTGATCGCGGACCCACTCGACCTTGGTCCACGAATCGACGACGCCGGGGATCTGCAGCGCCGCGACGCTGGGGAGCACCGACGGCAGCGACTTTGCCGACACCAGAGCACCGTCGAGCTGCCCGGTCCGAAGCCGCGAGAGCAGCGAGCGCTCGTCGCCGCGAAACGCGCCGTTGCCGCCCCAGCGCACGCTCACGTCCAATTTTCCCGCAGTGCGGAGCGCGAGCGATCGGCGCCACGCTTCGATGAGCCGGCCTCCTGGGGTCGCCTTACCGAGCAACGTCGCGAACGTGAGCTCACGGGGGCCGTCGAGCGCCGGCCGAGGATCGGCACGTGGCGCGAGCGCCGGCGGTGACGGCGGCGCGCCCCATCGAAGCGGTGACCGAAACGCGACGAGGCCGGCGACGGCGGCGATGGCGACGCCGGCGACGAGGGACCACGACGGTCGCGTCTCGGCCGAACGGAGCCGGAGCGCCCTCAGAAATCCGGTAGCGCAGTCGCCGCGCGCGGCGGAGCGCAACGTGCGCTCGACGGGCGCGAGATCCCGGACGCGGCGCGTCCGATCGTGGACGAGCATGTCGCGGAGCAACTCGGCGATCGACGGCGGGAATTGGCGCCGATCGAAGCGCGGCACGCCGTGCTCGGTCAGGTTGTGGAGCACTCGACCGACGTTGCCGCCGGCGATCGGACGCTTCCCCGTCACGCATTCGTACAACACGACGCCGAGCGCCCACACGTCCGCGCGTTCGTCGATGTGCTCCTCGCCGAGGAGTTGCTCGGGGGCCATGTACTGCGGCGTTCCGAGCAGCGTCCCCGTTGCGGTGAGCGTTTCGTCGGGCGAGCCCGCGACGGCGCCGAGCGACCGTGCGATCCCGAAGTCGAGCACACGCACGCGAGGAGACGCGTTCGACCGGTCCGACACGAGGAAGATGTTGTCCGGCTTCAGATCGCGATGCACGACGCCCGCTCGGTGCGCGGCAGCGACGATGGCCACGACCTCGGCGAGGATGGCGCAAGCGTCGCCGAATTCGCGCCGCTCGCTCGACAGCCACTCACCCAAGGTTTCGCCGTCGAGAAAATCCATGACCAGCACCGGCCACCGATGCTCGGCCTCGAAGACGTCGTGGACGGGTACGACGCCGGGATGGCGAATCGTCGTGACGAGTCGAGCTTCACGCTCGAAGCGTTGCTTGAGCTCCGGCGTGAGCGCGAGCCCGTCGCGGACCACCTTGAGGGCGACGCGCTTGCCCGTGAGCCGATGCGTCGCTTCCCACACCGACCCCATCCCGCCGCGACCGACCTCGCGAACGAGTCGATATCGTCCCACGTCGCTTCCTGCGACGAAGAGCGACGTGGTGACTCCGCTCGGCGGCGGGCGTGGCGGAGCACCAGCGACCGCGGCGATGAGCGAATCCACCGACTCGAAGGCGGACGGCGTTTCGACCTCGGCGCCCGAGCTCATGGCTCCTTTATCGTAGCCGAATCCGATCCGGGCAGCGACGGGCGCCCCGTAGCACGGCGCGTCAGCCGTCGTCCGCCAGCCCTTCGCTCGCGGCCCACCTCCGGATTTTCGCCTTGATCAGCTGAAACCGCTTCCGAAGGCGCGCGGCTTCGCTCGCAACCTCGCCGTCGCTTCCGTGCTCGGCGCCCGCGAAAACGCGCGCCACGTCGGTCCACTCGAGCCCGCGATCGAGACGCAGGATGAGCAGCGTCCGCTCGTCTTCCGAGAGACGTGCGCGGAGCTCGGCGATACGCGTCTTGAACTCGGTCTTCAAGAACGGCGCGGTTTCGGTTCGAGCGCGCTGTTCCAGCTTGGAGAGCAAGCGGTCGGTGCTCAGCGGGATATTGCGACGTCGCGCTCGATGCGGCGCGGCTTGGTATCGAATCGCTGCGTGGCGTGCGAGCGTGTAAGCCCACACCCGGACCGTCGAGCGACCCGCGAACGACGGCAGACCTCGCCAGAGATCTTCGGTGAACATCGAGAACGCCTCCGTAGCAGCGCTCTCGTCGCCGGTTCGTGCGACGAGAAAGCCGTAGAGCTCCGCGCCGTAGCCGCGAAGGATGAGCGTCGCGGCCGCGGCGTAGTCGCGTTCGTCGAGCCGAGCAGTCACCGCTTGCTCCAACTGTTCTCGTTCTTCGCTCAAGCGGCCCCGCACAGTATAGGAGCCCGCTTGCGGCGGCGCGACCCACGCGAACCGTGTTGAGATTACCGCGGATCGTTCGGCGCGAAGCGTGCGATGCCGAAGAACCCGATCTCGAAAGGTCCGGATTGAATCGACGGATCCAGCCGCACGACGGTGACCCGCTCGAGGCCGGGCCACGTGCTCCGTCGCGCTCGCGATAGCGGCGCGCTGTACACGAAAAATCCGTTCACCGTTCGCGGCAGAGCACGACCCTCGACGACCGTGAGCTCTTGCCGGAGCAGCGTGTAGCGAGGCGCGCCGAAGGATTCGCGAGGTTTCGATACCCAGAAGAGGCGGGGCAGTAACGGAGGCTCGGGTCGAAGGAGCAGATACGCGCGCTCCTCCGCTTTGTGTTCGGGCGACAGTGGAGTGCCTTCGTTCACCGGGAAGAGGAACCACGACGTCGCGTTCTTCGCGCGAAAATGCCGCACGCCGCTGTCGTCCACGCCGTCGCGAACCATGCTTTCCAAGCCGGCCGTGTCGAACGCCGAGCCATCGAGGGGCAAGAGCCAATCGGCATGGGCGCGATCGCGCTCGAGGAGATCCGCCGCGCGGTACGCCGGGTCCGATAAAATGCGGAGATCGCGCTTCTTCGGGTCGAACACGGCGCGCTCGCTCGCGACCGCCTGCGCCTTCGGCGGCTCGAGCACGAGGGGTTTCTTCATCGATTCGGCGTTGTAGAGCGCCAGGTACGCACCCTGATGTCGCTCGGGAAGCTGTTCGATCGGTTCGAGTTCGTGCCACCCGAACGTCTTGCCGTACGTCGCGGTAACGGTGCGCATCGTGTCGCCGGACCAGATCCACGGCTCCTCGTTGTTCTCGAGCGTCGCGATGCAAACCGAGAGGTAAGCGACGGCGGCGACGGCCGAGACGACACCGAGCGCCGGCACGGCGAGCGCCGCGACGAACAGACACGCGGCCGCGGTAGCGAGATACAGAAATCGCGCATTCTGAAGCGTCGGTTCGACGTGGATGCCCCTCGCGAACGGCGCCACCGAAAGCACGAACCACAGCACGCCGAGAAGCGCGACCCGGCCTCTCACGCGGCGCGTGCGAAGAGCATCTGCGCAGGCGAGTGCGACAAGAACCCACGCCGCGCTGAGACCCCACGCATAGTAGCGCTCGAGCGCGCCGACCGATTCGCGGTTGTAAGGCGCGAAGAGAAGCCCGAAGTTGTCCTCCCAAGGCAAGACGACGCCGTGGAAGAAGTCGCCTTTGCCCGCCAAAAATCCGTTCGCGCCGCCGAGCACGCTTCCGAGCGCCCGTATCCGGATCCACAAATAGACGAGCGTGACGGCCGCGAACGCGCACCAGGCGGTCGCCACGTCGCGAAGTCGCCTCGTTCCCCGCAAGCGATCCGGCATCGCGAGATCGGTCGCTGCGATCAGGCCAGGAAGCGCGATGGACGGATCTTTGGAGAGAAGCGCCAACGCGTACGCGCCGAGCGAGAGCCCGATGAGCTCCCAACGCCGGCGCCCATCGTCGCCGCGCGCTTCCAAATAAGCGCCGAGGCACACGAGCGCCCACGTCGTCGCGAGCACGTCCGTTCGCCCGCTGATCCACGCGACGGACTCCACGTGCCACGGAAACACGACGAAGAGGGCGCCGGCGAACGCCGCCGAAGCAGCCGGCAGTTTCGCCGCGCGCGCCACGCGATAGAGGAGAAAGCCGTTCACGCCGTGCAACACGACGTTCGTCAAATGATAGCCGAAGGGACGAACGCCCCACGCCACGGCGTCGAGCGCCTGCGTCAACACGACGAGCGGCCGGTAGTAGAGCACCGGCGCAAACGCGTTGCGATCGCCCCAATCGGCGCCGAACACCTTCCACACGTGCGCCCAATCGACGTGCTTGCCGTCCGGAATGACGACGGCGATCATCACGTCGTCGCTCAGGAACCATCCATTCAAGACGCGCGCGTAGACGGCGAGAGAGAGCGCGACGAACGCCGCGATGGCCATCCCCGGATGGCGGAACGGCAGAGCGCGAAGAGACCGACCCAGCGACAAGCGCGCGGACGATAATCGGAGCCGTCTTCGGAGTCAGCGACAACCAGTCCGTGGTCGCGATCGAGAAGTTACCGAAATCGAACGTGGCGTCGGCGCCGTTCGTCGAGCAAATCTCGACACCGAAGCATTTGCCCGAGCGTCGAGGTCGAGGACAACCAGCCCTCGCCGATCGCCGAGTACAGAGTTTCCTGGCCGTGATTGGTGTTCCACGGGTCGTGGTGGACTACTGAGCACGAAGAGCAACATTTTGCTCGGAGGCTCGGTTCGACTCACGAAAGGGCGCGGTTCGTTGCCATTCCGTCGATGGGTTCTCGCTCGACGTTCGCTGCGCACGCGGAAAACGTACCAGTCGGCGATTGAGCGTTTTAGGCCGGTACATGGACGATCGACGGTTACCCAGTTCGATTCGTGATCGCCCCAGCTAAGCATTTTCGTGATCGGCACGACCATTGCTCAGTGCACGTCGGTCCACGCCGCTTTTCGAGCGCGAACTCAACAAGGAAACTCGATATGACGAAACCTACGATCGTTCTCGTGCACGGATTCTGGGGCGGTGCTGCTCACTGGAGCAAAGTCATCGTCGGTCTCTCCAACTTGGGATACGAGTCGATCCAGGCGGTCGACAACCCGCTCACGTCGCTCGCGAACGACGCTGAA
>DATBBD010000517.1:0-20854 GCA_036271175.1 Polyangiaceae bacterium
AAGGAGTCGCTGCTGAGGGCAACGTGGGAGCGCGCCGACAATCGTCCGGTCGCGAGCAAGGCGAGCATCTCAGAGCGTCGAAACGGTCCGACCATCTTGCCGGACCGCGTCCGAAGCCGATACGTGCCCGAGGCGCGAGCCGGCGGTGACGGCCGCGACTGACCGGGGTGCGACGGAGGGACGGGTTCGCTCGACGCTGCAGCGTCGGAAACGAGCTCCGCCGCGTCGACCTTCGGGCTCGCCGTGGGATCGCTACTCGGTCGTTCACCGGAATCGAATCGAGCTCGCGGCGCGTCCGGCGACGTCAGACTCGGCGGCCCCGACTCCGGCGCCGACTCGACGACGAGCGGCCGAGCAACCGACGGCGGCAACGTGCCCTTGGGGGGTCGAAGGATGGCCGAGCGATCCGAGTCATCCGCAGCATCCGCACGCCCAGCCGGAACCGTGACGCCGAGGAACGCCGCCAATTTCGGATCGTTCATGCGCGACAGCGGGCGCGTTCCGCTCGACGACGGCAGCACGCCCAGCGCGTGGAGCTGTGGAACCAAGGTCGAATCGTCGAGGCGGATGCCCCGCGCTCGCGCCACATCGTCGATGGCGTGCGCGAATTCCCGCGCCGTCTGAAAGCGATCTCCCGGGCGATGAGCGAGCGCCTTTTCGAGCACGACGGCGAGGTCGGGCGCGATCTTGCCGTCCCGGACGATACCGAGCTCGCCTCGAGAAATGCGGGTGAGAATGTCCAGATCGCTCCGGCCGGAGAACAGCGCGCGACCGGCGAGCATCTCGGCCAGGACGATGCCCGCGGCAAAGAGATCGCTGCGCGCGTCGACGTCGGCGCCGAGGATCTGCTCGGGCGACATGTACCGGAGCTTACCCTTGAGCTCGCCGGGGAACGTCCGGCGCTCGGCGATGAAGCTCCGCGTGATGCCGAAGTCGATGAGCTTCACCGTGCCGATGCGACTCACGAGAATGTTCGACGGCGACACGTCGCGATGAACGACGCCGAGAGGCAAGCCGTCTTCATCGGTGGCTTCGTGGGCAAAGCCGAGGGCGAGCAGCACGTCGCGCGCGATGACCAGCGCCGGCCCGGTCGGAATCGTCTCGCCGCGTTCGGACACCGCGCGGAGCAGCGTCGAACACGAAACGCCGTCCACGTGCTCCATCACGAGGTAGAGCTCGCCGTCTTGTTCGCCGAACTCCAGGACCTGGGCGATGTTCGGATGGTTCAAGCTCGCCGCGAGGCGAGCCTCGTCGCAGAACATCTGAATCAGCTGCGGATCACGCGCGAGCTCCGGCAGAATCTTCTTGATCGCGACGCGTTTACTGAAGCCGTGAGGCCCGGAGCGCCGTGCCAAGAACACCTCGGCCATGCCGCCGGTGCCGAGCTTTCGCTCGAGAACGTACGCACCCAATGCTCTCTCGGAAGAGGCGCGTACTTGACCCATCCCTCAAAGCGTAAACGATTCGACCCCCTTCCGCACGCTTTCCAAACCAACGGTCCCGCCGTCATTGCGCGTGCGCACGAGGTGCGCAGGGCGATGACATTTCGCTACCGCGCACCTTTCGCTACGCGCGCTTGCGCGAAATGTTCACGGCATCACTGCATCAAGGGGAAACGCGAGCGCACGTCGGCGCACGTCGATGCGTCCGGAATCCTCACGGAAATCATGGTTCCCGCGGAGCTCGGCAAGAACTTGGGTCGGTTCTGGTCGATGAACTGCGCTTGGTCCGTCGTGCAGTCGCTGCCGCCCATCACGTGACATCCGACGACGCTCGAGTCGATCGCCGCGGAGCCGTCGATGGTCGCGATGTTCACGCTCCCGTCGATTTCGTCGCAGGTGTTGACCGTGAAAGTCAACGCCTGGACCGTGCGTTCGGCGATGTAGATGAAGTCGGCCTGATCGTTGAGCAGATCGGTGGGCGGGTCGCTGTACCCCGAACCCGTGGCGGGAATGACGGTGACTCCGGGACGGCCGTCGAGATCTTGGTCCAGGAGCATCAGGCCCGCCGCGCCGGGCCACGGTTCGGACGTCGGATGATCGAGCTTCGCGCCGGCGATCAACGCGAACGGATCCGTCTTCAACACCAGGCCGCCGTCCGCGCCGAACTCGGTGGTGAGCGTGAACGGCACCTTCGCGATGCCTCCCGCGTCGAACAACGAGTCGGGGAATCGAATACCGAATTTTGCGAAGCCGCCGAAGAGCGAGCTCTGCAAGTCGGGCAAGTAGATGCCACACGGAGTCGTCGACACTTCTACCGAGGTTGGCGACACTTGCTTCTCGATGGACAAGTTCCATTGCTGGAGATTGCCTTGACCGGCATTGAGAACCAGAGGCGTCACCGGCCACGTGACGGGCTGCACGATGTACGACGCCCAGGTGCCGGTGAGATCGCACGCGAGGAGGGGTTGTCCGGGCACTCCGCCCGATGCATTTCCGCCGTCGGGAAGCAGACCCGTCCCCGTGCCACCGGAGCTACCGATTGCTCCGCCCGAGCCGAAGAGCGTGCCTCCGGAGCCGACCAAGAGCCCCGAGTCCGTCAGCGCGCCGCCCGATGAAAATCCATTTCCACCCGACGCAAACACGTTGCCGTTTCCGCCCATGCCCGTCGATGTCGAGCCGCCGCTCGCGGTAGGCGGCGCGTCGGCCGCGACGCCGCGTCCATAGAGGGCGTCGCTACTATCGAGGCTGCATGCAGCGCTGAATGCGCTCGCCAAGAGTGCGCAACCCGCGCCGCAAACGAGTCGCGTCGCGGGCACACGGACGCTGACGCTCGAGCGCATCAGCGGGGCGAGACGACGTGGTGAGAATCGACACCGCAGTTCGCGAATCAAGACGATCGGGGCAGGCTTCATCGTGGGGCTATGGCTCCATCTAGTGCTTGTCCACGCCAGCAATTGGCGCAGGTCGCGACGGGCCGGCCGACCGTCGACGACATCATGACGCCGCTCATTTGATGCAGCAATAGCATCGCGAGTGATTGGCCGAAGGAGCCACCGCCTATGAACGTGCGACGTACGCTTGGACGAACTTGGTTACGTGAAATGACGCGCATCACGCGTCGTTCGCGCACATGCGCGCACATGCGCGGAGCCCTTTCGATACGCGCCGCGTCGAGGACGCACACAACGTCATGCGTCAGCGCTGGAGCGGCGACAGAGCGCGATCTCGCGACGAAGCGAGCCGTTGCCGCGTCGCCGCCGATCGACGAGGCGACTAATTCGTGGGCGGGTGGATGGGCGCGCAGCCGTAACGAATGCTGATCGAGCCTGCCGAGAAGCTCGAGCACGTGCCCGGGCAGATGAGGACCTTCTTCGGCGTCGACGGATCATCGAAATACCAGCCGACGTTGTTGTTCAACATGCAGCCGCCAAGACCGTTGACCTCGGGAACCTCGGTATCGATCTTCGTCGCCGCCGAGATGAAGTGAACCGAGACGAGGTCCGTCGAGATCGGATTCGCCGGATCGGTCGTGGTCGGGACGTTGAAGCTGCACGAGAGCGGCGTCGTGGCGATGCTCAACATCGCGTTCGTGAATTGCGCGCCGAGATCGCCACCGGTGATCTGGAACGACTTTCCGGTTCCGCCCGCTGCCGCGATCTGATCCAAGTTGTCGAGGCCGCCTTCGTCCGCGAAGCCCACGACGAACGTGAGGATCTTCGGCGTGCCGTTGTACGCATCCTTCGCGACGTTCGCGACGTCGGTGATGTCGGGCATGGCCGGACATTCCGTCGGGTAGCCGTCGGTCACGAGCACGACCACGGCCTGTCGCCCAGGGTGCGCAGGTGCCCAGGTCTTCATGTAATTCACGGCGCCCGTGAGCGCGGGAATCGTCGGCGTGAACGCCTCTGGAACGTGCGACTGAATCGAGTTGGTGAGCGCCTGGGCGTTGCCCGGCAAGAGCGCTACGGGAACATCCGGCGTCTGGTAGAGACTGACCGGGCACGATTGCGGATCGACGCCGCCGAGCGGGAAGTACTGGATCCCGACGCCGATGCCGGCGGCTTGCGGATTGTTGACGAAGCCTTCGACCGCTTGCTGCGCCACCGCCCACCACGTCGTCGGCGGGTTCGCTCCCGGATACGAGGTGCCCATCGACGACGACTGATCGAACATGATGTACATGTCGACGGGGAGGGCTTCGGCAGCGAAATCGTCACCCTTGCAGACCTTGCCGCCGTCGGCGCCGCCGTTCCCGAACGAGCCGGCTGAGCCGGAGGAACCGCCGCTCGAGAAGAGCCCGCCACCGGCTCCGGAGTTCGCGCCGCCGGTCGACGTCTCGTCGCTGCCGCTGATCGTGTTCCCCACGGGCTTGTTGCTACTGCACGCCGTGAACACCGCCAGCACTGCGAGGGTCCGACTCGAATATCTCATCGCGATCACGCCTCGGGAAGGTTTCAAGCTCATGCCGCTAGTCTGCCACAATTTTTCGCGTTCGATAGCCCAAGCAGACAATACGATCTGCTTCGACCCGCATGATCACGCGTCGGCTAGGACGGCGGACCGATGGACTGGCAGCCGAGTTGAATATTCACAGTCACGACGTTCGTCGAGATCGTTTGGCACGACGCCGTGCAGAGGATGATCGACGTCGGCTTCGACTCGTCATCGTAGTACCAGCCGCCTTTCGACGGATCGCACGTGTCCTTCGTGACCTTGAAGACGGTCGTCGGAACCCCGTTCGGATCCTTGTATTGGACGTTCACCTTCGAAGGATCGAAGTGCGCACCGGTCGGCGGCAACGGGATCTGATACTCGCACGGCACCTTCACCGAGCCGCGGATCTTGTTCATCGCGTCGAGGAACTGCTGCGAAGCGTTCCCGCTGACGTCGATCATGAACGCCTTGTTCGTGCCGCCCGCGGCCGCAACCGTGTCGAGGTCGGCCTCGTTCGGCGGCGCAGGATCGACGGTGCAGGTCGGGGCCGCTCCGCCGTCGCTGCCGCCCGAGCTGATGATGCCCACGACGAACGTCTTGATCTGCGCTTGAGCGAGCCCTGCTGCCGCGACGTTGGCGACGTCCGCAACGGTGCCGCACGCGTTCGGCTGACCATCCGTAACGAGCACGACGATCACCGTGTGGCCGGGATGCTGATTGCGATAGTCGATCGCGTGATTGACGGCGCCGTTGAGGGCTGCCGCGGTGGGCGTGTTCGTCGCTGGCTGGTGCGCCGCGAACGACGACTGGAGCGCCTGTGCGTTTCCGGGCAAGAGACCGATCTCGACGTCCGGAGTCTGATAGTCGGCCACGGTGCACGACGAGAACAGGTTCGGCATTCCCATGTCGCCGGGGTTTTGGCCGAAGTAGCCGATCCCGAAGCCGATCCCGCTCGCGCCCGGGTCCGACACGACGCCGTTCAGCGCCGCTTGCGCCGCTTGCCAGCGCGTCGTCGTTCCGGAGTTCGACACGACGCAGTTCATCGACAGCGATTGATCGAACATCACGTAAATGTCGAGCTGCACTTGCTCGCCGGCCGAGTCGACGTGTTCGCACCCGCCAGCGTCCACCGTCATGGTCGGCGCACCGCCGCTGGCGAAGCCGATGAAGCCGCCGTTGCCGGTCGCGCCGTTGCCCGAAGCACCCGCGCCAGTCGCGCCGTTGCCCGAGCCTCCGCCGCCGAAACCGGTATTCCCGCCGCCGGGGGAAGCCCCTTGGCCGTTTCCGTTGGCTCCCGTGCCGGTGACCCCGGACGGAGCTTGGCTGCTCGCGTTACTCGAGCCGCACCCCTCGACCGCACCGAGGGACAGAGTGAGAACAGCGCAAAGAGAAGTCCAATGTCGAAGCATGTCCCGTCACCTTTACGATGAAAGGGACGACTCAGCACAGATCGCCGAGCAGTCCATCATCGACCGCGCGGCGGTAACATAGCTTCCAGCTAGGGACTCCGCGAATTGTTTCGCTTACGACGAAAACTTCTCCCCAAACAATCTCAAGGCGATTTTCGGCCCTTTGGGCGCGCGCGAGATGAGCCGAATATTGGAGTCGATCGATTAGCCTTACCTGCCAATGTCGCTCAATTGAGCGGCGCGGTAAGCATATCGACGAGCTCCGCCACTGCGCGCATTCGCGAGCGGCGCGGCGAACATGACCGTGCCCTCACGCTACTGCGCGGTAAGCATGACCGTCAGAAGCACGAGCCAGATCGCGCCGAGGTAGTGCCAGTACCACACGCAAAATCGGACGCCGTCCGCGCGCGAGCTCGAATACTCGCGCGCCTGCGCGCGGCGAATCACGATGCCGAGCGGAACGAATCCACCGATGACGTGCGCCGCGTGAAGCCCCGTCAACAGGTAGAACGCGAACGCGAACAACGTCGGACGGGGAAGGAGCGCTTGCGCTCGGACCATCGACGTCCAGTTGAAGACCTGTCCGATCAGAAACGCGATCGCGAAAGCGAGTCCGAGGTAGAGCCCGCGCTTCAGTGACTCGAGTCGGTTCTCGACGACGCTGCGGTAAGCGTGATGGAGCGATAGGCTCGCGCCGAAGAGAAGCGCCGTGCTCGCGAACAAGCCCGCGGGCAACCCCGGGGAACCCTCCGGACGAAACATCTTCGAGTTCGTGCTGGTGATGACGTAGGCGACGAGGGTCGCCGCGAAGAGAATGCCGATGCTGACGAACGCGAGGATGACCATGAGCTGTTCCGTGGACATCCGGAACGAGGGCTGCCGCGGCTCGCGGGGATCGGGGCTAAACGGAGGTTCTTCGCGCATCAGGGAGCGGGTCGCCGCCGCACACGGGCGAGGATCACGCCCGTCAGAGCTAGGATAGCTGGGCATCCGTCGCAAGGCTTGGGCGGGAGGGCGCACCGCGCTATGGTCAGCTCGCGCCGCATCCTCGATGCGGTTTCCCCCTCCTTTTTCGCGCCGCCAATCGTTCGTGACGAGTGCATCGTCAGCCAGGTCGCCGTCGACCTTCATCGCCGGATCGATCCTCGTGGCTTGGCTCGGGGTCGTGCTGGACGCGCTCACTCGCCGCGGCTGGGAAGGTGTGTCCCGTTTCGGGCATTTCACCGCGGCATTTTCGCTCTACACGGCGGCCGGAACGCTGTTCGGCTCGGGCGCGGTCCTGCTCTTCGCCGGTTACGTCGCGCTGAAGCGCAAACTGGGCGTGCGGTACCCGTATCTCGCACGGTGGCTCGGGCCGTGCCTCGGCGCGGCGGTCGGGGTGGTCGCGATGAGCGGCACCGCGTTCTGGACGTTTTCGGGCGAGGGCATTCGAGCCACGACGCTCGGAAAGGTCGGCCCTTGGCTCGTCCTGGTCGTGGCCGCGCTCGGGGGTGCCCTGAGCGCGGGCGTCGGGCCGACGCTCGAGCGGCTGCTCGTCTCGGCGAGGCCGAGTCGTGCGTTCGCGCTCGCGGCGGTCGCCCTTGCGCTCGCGCTCCTGCTGGCCCGTATCGATCTCACCGTCTACGTGTCGCTCTATTCGCGGCTGCACACGTTTCTCGAGCTGACCGCCGGCCTTCTCGCGACGGGTGCCTTCGTGGTGCTGCTCTTCTTGGTTCGCCGAGAACGCCCCCGCGCCGAGCAGTACTTCAACGTGCTCGCCGGTTTCGGTGTCGTCGTGACGTTGTTCCTCGCCTCGGTGGAGCCGGCGCGCGGCTGGGTGACCGACGCCCTCAGCCACGCGTGGCGAGAGCCGGTCTACGTCGGCCGAATGCTCTCGCGGTTCCAGATCGCGGAAGGGTTCATTCGCGATCCGCGCGGCTGGCGCGGCGCGACCATGTCGAGCGTGGTCCGGCTCCGCGAGCGGTACGACATTACGACGACTTCTCGCGATCCGATCTGGGATCGGAGCGCCGAAGAGCCCGCCTGGTTCAGGACGGCGCTCTCGACGCTGCGCGGGAGAACCGACCGAAACATCGTCGTGTTCTACGTCGACACGTTGCGCGCCGACGTCGCTCGCGATCCGAAGATCATGCCGAACCTCGCCCGCTTCGAGCGAGACGGCATCGACTTTCGCGACGCGTACACGACAGGGTCCGACACCCTCCACGCGCTCCCCGGCATGATCGGCGGAAGCTACGATCTCTTCGCGCGAAAGCCGAACGACGTTCTTCACGTCGCGCGCGCCGCGGGCTTCACGTCGGCGTTGTTCGTGGCCCAGTCGGCGCACGAATTTCTCACGAAGATGCTCCCGGAGTTCAGCTTCCAATCCGTGCAGGAAGTGCCGGACTACGCGGCGGGCAACGAGAACGTCTGGGGATACGGCGCCGATCAGCCGACCTCGGCGCGCCTCGTCGATCGAACGCTCGATTGGATTCGCGATCGCCCCGAGGGACGCTTCCTGTCTTGGATGTTCAACTTCGACGTCCACAACTGGCGCGAGCTCGACGAGGCCTACGTGAGGGGCGTCGCCAAGGAGGCCGGGCTGTACGACGAGGCGGATCCGATCTGGCGCTACAAGGCCGTCGCGCATTCCATCGACGCACAGTTTCAACGCATGCTCGACGGCCTCCGAGACGCCGGCATCGCCGACGACACTATCGTCCTCTTCGTCTCCGATCACGGCGAGGGGCTCGGCCAAAATGGGTTCTGGGTGCACTCGGTCTTTCTGTGGGAAGGGCTCATCCGCGTGCCGCTCGCACTCCGAGTGCCCGGACTCCACTCCGCGGTCGTGAACGACGTCGTCTCGCTCGCCGACGTCGCTCCGACGCTCGCGCGATTCATGGCCCCGAATGCCGACACGGCGAGCTACCAAGGTGAAGACTTGCTCGGATATCTGATCCCGAATCATCCGAAGCGGCGGCTTCCCCTCCTCCTGATGAGCACCTTGAAGGAGGTGCCGGTCCGGCTCGGGCTGATCGATCCCGAGCTGCCCTGGAAGCTCGTGCTCCCGCTCGAGGGCGCCGTTCCCGAGCTCTATGACCGGCGCGCGGCCGACGCGGACGGCCGCGACGTCTCCGCGGAGCATCATTCGGAAATGCTCGACCTCCTGAACAAGTTGGTGCGCGCGCCGCTCTTTCCTAGGCCCGGCGAAGCGGGCGATGGATCGCTCGATCAAGCGGCCAAAGAGGGGCGCGAGGCGACCGAGGCCGAGTCCGAACGAAAGTGACCCTCGCCGGCTCGAGTTGACCTAGAATTATCGGCTAGGGATTCACGGCAATGAAAAGAAGCTTCGTCCGCGTCTCGATCACGCTTGCTCTGGCACTCTCGGCGCTCACGGCGTCGGCTCAAGACGTGACCATCAGCGACTCCGCACGGCAGCACTTCAAGACCGGCGTCGCCTACCTCACGGACCCGGACGGAGCGCGTTACGAGGAAGCTTACGCCGAGTTCAAGGCCGCCTACGCCGACTCGCCGTCCTGGAAGATCCTCGGGAACCTCGGGATCACCGCGCTCAAGCTCGAACGCGACGGCGAAGCCATCGATTCGTTCCAGAAGTACCTCCAGGGCGGCAAGGACCAGATCGAAGCGTCCGAGCGCGCTCAGATGGAGAAGGACCTCATGACGACGCAATCGGGCGTCGTGTACTTGAACATCAAGTCCGACCCTCCGACGGCGTTGATCGTCGACGAACGACAACCCCTTGCGGGTCGCGCGGTGACGAACCGCTACGACCTGGCCGCCGATGGCGCACTCCGGATCGGCGTTCGTCGCGGCCGTCATCGCGTGACCGCGAAGTTCGACGGCTACAACGACGCGATCTGGGAGTTCGACGCCGACCCGGGCGCGGAGCAAACCCACGAGTTCAAGCTCGTGAAGATCGCGGCAGCGCCAGCGGCCGTGGTCGGCGCGGCGGCCGTGCCCGCGACGCCGGGCACCGAGCCGGCGATGCATCGTCCGATCCCGGTTCCCGTGTACGTCGGCGCGGCGGCGACGGGCGGGCTCCTCGTCGGTTCGGTCGTCGTCGGGGTCCTCGGAATCTCGAAGAAGAGCGACTTCAACAAAGCGAACGACGGACACCATGTCGCCGAAGCGCAGAGCCTCCACGACAGCGGAAACACCTTGAACATCGTCGGCGACGTGCTGCTCGCGGGCGGCGTCGTCGCCGGCGTGGTGACGACGATCCTCTTCTTGAATCGTCCCGAAGTTCCGGTCGGCGGCGCCCCCGAGCACGACACCGGAAAGCTCCGCGTCGAACCGCTCGTCGGGACGTCGAGCGCCGCTTTGCTCGTGAGCGGCGGTTTTTGATCGACCTCGGGCGCCGCGCTAGATTGGCGCCTGCTTGCCCTTGCTTCATCCGGCTCGAGCCGCCTTCGGCGCGGCGCTGCTGACCGCCGTCACCGCGAACTTCGTGCTGCCCGCGCGTGCCGATGCGCCGTCGGTCGTCGACATCTGGACCTGGGGGCGCAACAACGAAGGCCAGCTCGGCGGCGTGCCTGCGAATCAGGCCGTTCCGAACCCGATTCACGTGTCGGGCTCGTGGAAGGCGATCGCCGCTGGTGGCCAACACACGCTCGGCCTCGATGGTCAGGGACACGTGTGGGCGTGGGGGTTCAATTCGAATGGCGAGCTCGGCGACGGCTCGACCACGACGAAATTACTTCCGGTCGAGGTCTCCGGCGTCTCGGGGGCGACGTTGGTTTCCGCCGGTGCGACGCACAGTCTCGCCTATCGCGCGTCCGATTCGACGTTGTGGGGTTGGGGCTCGAACGCCGCGGGGCAGCTGGCACAACCGACGAGCGTCGTGTCGGCGTCGCGCCCGATCGTGCTTCCGGCGCTCGGCGCCCTTCGCGCCATTTCAGCCGGGAGCCTCCATAGCCTGGTGCTCGGCACCGACGGCGCGGTGTACGCCTGGGGAGGCAACCCGCATGGCCAACTCGGTACCGGCGATCTCGTCGATCGCACGACGCCCACGCGGGTCTTGTTGCCGGTCGCGGCGAGCGCCATCTCCGCCGGGGGCGGCCACAGCCTCGCCGTTGCAGCGGCCGACGGACAAGTGTGGGCGTGGGGAGCGAACCAGTTCGGGCAGCTGGGGCAGGGAATGAAGATCGGACCCGACGGCGGCGTTTCCACGCCGATCGCCGTCCCGGATGTGACCAGCGCCGTGGACGTATCGGCGGGCGATCTGCACGCGCTCGCGCTCACCGCGGACGGACACGTCTGGGCGTGGGGCTACAACACCGAGGGACAGGTGGGCGACGGCGAATACACCGTCGCCAACACCGGCATTCTGTCGCCCGTCTTGCTCGACATCGACGACGTGGTCGCCATCGTCGCCGGCGGTATTCACTCGGTCGTGCTCCGCGCGAACGGCGAGGTGTGGACCTGGGGAAACGATTCGGGCGGTGCCTGCGGCGACAACGCCCGCACCGATGCGCACCTCCCGGTGCGAGCGCTCGGGCTCTCGGGCGTGACGGCGATCGCCGCGGGAGAGAATTTCTCGGTCGCGATCGCACCGCGACGGCCGTCGACGAGCGTCGTGATCGTCGGCGACCCGGGCGTCGACACCAGCTCGCCGGTGACGCGCCCCGCGCTCGACGACATCGCCGCGCCGCCCGACGTCATGCAAACCGTCGCCGGATGGCACCACACGCTGCTACTCGACGGAGAGCATCGCGTCTGGTCTTTCGGCGACAATTCCCTCGGTCAACTCGGGATCCCGGGGCCATCGCGCCCGAGCCCGCATCTCGTAGATGTGCCGGCCGGCAGCGTCGCTGGCGTCGTCCAGATCGCCGCGCGCGCCAACCAGAGCTTCGCCCTCCGCGCGGACGGCGTCGTCTTCGCGTGGGGCGACAACGGCGTGGGTCAGCTCGGCATCGGAGCTCCGAAGAGCGCCGCGGCCCCGACAGAGGTGCCGGGGCTCACCGGGATCGTCGGGATCGCCGCGGG
Organism: Polyangiaceae bacterium; assembly: GCA_036271175.1. Lineage (GTDB taxonomy): Bacteria > Myxococcota_A > Polyangia > Polyangiales > Polyangiaceae > DASZVB01. Next base: position 11,771 of record DATBBD010000517.1, read on the forward strand.
CGAGCTTCACGGTCTCGCCTTCGACGTGGACGGCGTGCTCTGGGGTTGGGGCGACGACAGCTACGGGCAGCTCGGCATCGATCGGACGACCACGCCGTTTCGAACCCCGGTGCAGACGCGCGTCGCGACGAGTCCGCTCGCGATCGCAGCGGGTGCTTTTCACAACGTGATCCTTGGGTTCGACGGGCACCTCACCGCGTGGGGCGCGGGCTTTCGCGGACAACTCGGTTCGGGGAATTCCACCAATCAGACGGCGGCGACGCCGGTGCTCTTGCCCGTGCTCACGACGACGCTCGCCGCCGGTGCGTTCCACACCGTCGTCGTGGCCGAGCACGGCGACGTGTGGAGCTTCGGCGATTCGAGCGCGTGCCAACTCGGGAGCTACGCGCCCGCGCTCACCGGCGTCGGCGAAGCCATCAAAGTGCCCGGCGCGCCGACGAGCGTGCAGGTCGTCGCCGGCGAATATCACTCCGTCGCTCTCGCCACGGACGGCAGCGCGTGGGCCTGGGGCGACGATTCCCGAGGTCAGCTCGGTCGCGCCGGCACGTCGCTTCCGCACTTCGCATGCGAGCCCGCGCCGATCCCCGGCGTCGACGCCGTCACGCTCGGCGCAGGTCTCGATCACACGGTGATCGTCGGCCCCTGAACGTTACTGACAGGAATAGCTCGAGGGTTGTCGGACGGCGATCGCGCTGATCGATAGGTTGCTCGGGAGTCCACCGAGCGAGTTCTGGTCGAGCGTCGGGGCGAGTTTCGTCCCGCCGATCGTGTAGTTCTCGAGGCCGCCGCCGACGCCCGCCGGAATGCGGAAGAGCGCTCGCGTGTAGGGCTCGTAGAGGAGCGACGAACCCGCGCCGGTGCAGAACTTCGCGGCCGTGCCGCCCGCGCCGAGCGGGATCGCGTACACGCCTGCGTAGTCGAGGAGCGTCGTGACGAACACGACGTCGTTGCACGGATCGTACGCCGCCCGCGGGTTCACGCGAGGGCTGCCGAAGGGAAACGTGACCGCCGTCGTGCTCGGCACGTGCGTGATGGGGCTGAACTTCTGCACGGTGCCCATCGTCGTCACCGTGTCGATGCACTGCGGGGCGGGCGTCATGGCGTCGGCGGGCGGGAACACCAGTACGTCCACGTTTTGCTTCGGGTCATGGACGTCTCCGGGCGTCCCGCTCGTACCGGACACGGTGCCGAGCGCCGTGAGCGCCGTCGCGTCTTTGGTAACCGCGCTCGTGGTCACCGAATACTTCTGCAGGTAGACCGAGCACTCGGTACCCCCGCTCGTTCCGATGGGGCAAGCGGTGCCGTCGCCGATCATGACGACGTTCAACGTGCCGCCGACCGAGCTCGAGGGCGTGAACAGGATGTCCTGGGGGTTGCCACCCGGAAGCGGATCGGGATCGGCCAGCAACTTGACCAACCTCGGTAGGGAAGTGTCGAGCATCGTGATCTTCTCCGACGCCGGAGGGGCCGCGCTCGAGAGATACGCGAGGCGTTGATTGAGCACGCCGACGCCGTATTGCGGGGTTGGGAGCGTCGGCGCGAGGCCGATTTCTTTCCACTTGCCGGAAGTGGTGTTCAGCTCACGCACGTGGAGCCGCGAGGGCTTCGACAGATCCGCGCCTTGTTCGAAGATGTACCAAATGTCGGTCGCCGGATCTTGGACGATGGCCGGCACGTTCCCGATCGGCTCCGACGAGAGTGGCGTGCCGTCGGTCGGGCTCAGTACGTAGAGCTTCGACGAGTTGGAGTCGTACGCGACGATCGCGCCGTTGGGGCCGCCCGACGTGAACGGTCCGCCGCTGTCCGGCGTGCCGCCATCCGTTGGCGGGGTTCCACCAGTTCCCTTGCCGCCGGTGCCTCCGGTCGTTCCCCCGGTGCCGCCCGTCGTCGTTCCGCCCGACGACGCGTCGGGGCCTCCGTCGGAAGTGCCGCCGGTGCTCGAGGTCTTGCCTCCGCTCGCGGTCGTTCCACCGCTCGTCGAGGTCTTGCCGCCGCTCGCGGTCGTTCCACCGCTGCCGGAGTCCGGTCCGCTGCCCCCCGTGGCACTCGGTTTGACGCTATCGAAAGAGTTGATGAACGAACAACCGGTGACGAGCGCCGTCAAGGCACCCCAAGCAACAGCTCTCATCTAAGAAGCCTCTCGCGCAACGTGTTTCCGGACAAGAATGGGGCGCTCAATTGTTCTGCGCGCCTTGCATGATCCAGTTCCCAATGGTGTCGATTTGGGGCTGGCTGAGCCGCGGCCGGCCTGACGCCTGCGGCGGCATGTAGCTGCCGGTGTGTCCGCAGCAGTCGGTGATCTTGTCGTAGAGGTAGCTGTCGGTCGGCACGGTCGAGGCGCCGTCGATGCGCTTCACCGTCGAACCCGTCCCGAGCTCGACGACCTGCACGTTGTAGATGTTCGCCCACGCCGCGCCGGCCGAGAGATTCTGCCCCTGCACCGGCGACTGCCCGCCGAGCGTGCTGTGGCAACCCTGAAGCGCGCAGTTCGCGGTGAAGATCGGCTGCACGTCGAGCGAGAAGCTGACGTACGTCGTGACCTTCAACTCGTCGGTGTTCGTATCGATGTTCCCGGCTTCGTCCTCGGATCGCACGACGATGTAGTAGTCGGTGTTCGAAACGTTGGTCCCTGTCGGCACGACCTTCGCGAGGGACTCGGCCGGGATGTGAACCCCGAGCGCGCCCGCGTTCGAGACGAGCAGCGGCGCGTCGTAGCTCTCGCCGCCCGCCGTGAGCGACACGTACACGTTGTAAACGATCGCGTCGTCGGCCGAGTCGTTGTCCTTCGCTTGCGGCCACGTGAGATCGATCGTCGTCGAGTCCACGGTGTCCCCACTGACGCCTGCGAACACCGGCGGCGTGCCGTCGTTCGTCGTCGTCGCGGTTTGAATCACCAGGTTCTTGTCCTGGTTTTTGACTGCGTCGGTCGCGCGACAAATGAAGTTGTAACTGGTGTCCGGCGAGAGCCCCGTCACGCGCCCGCTCGACACCGGGTTTCCGGCGGAGTCGACGCCGGTGAACGTCCCGACGTCTTGCAGGCTCGCGAGCGGCGTGTCCTTCGTGATCGGCACGTCCGAGGCGTAGACGTCGTAAGTGATGGCACTCGTGGCCGTCGTATCGTCGGTGGCCGGAACCCAGGTCACCGTCGCGCTGCTCGCCGAAGGGCTGAGCACGGTCTGGCATCCCGCGAACACCGGCGGCGTGATGTCGGCCCCGGTGCTCCCCGACACTTCGGCGACGTTCGTGTCGATGTTCCCGGCGGCGTCAACGGCGTTGACTCGAAACTGGAACGCCGTTCCCGGTGTCGGTAGACCCTTCACTTCGGCCTGCGTCGCGCCGGGGTCGCTGATGGCCCCGAGCTCGAGCACGGTCTGAGCCGCGGTGTGCCAAAAGACGCGGTATTGGAGGCCCGCCGCCGCAGTGTGATCGTCGGTCCCCGCCTTCCACTTCACGAGCACCGACGTGGAGCTCGCTGCCGTCGCAGAAGTGGCGCCCGCGAAGGTCGGCGCCGTGTCGTCGAACACGGGCTTGGCGCTGAGCGATACCGCATTGTCGTCAAGAGCCGCGCCGACGTCGGAGACCGCGCGGACGGCAAAGTAATACGTCTTGGTGCTGTCGAGCCCCTCGACGGTGAACGACGTCGCGCCGGGCGGCGCGTCGTCCGCGGCGACCGCGAAGTTCTGCGTCGCGGACTCCGAGTAATAGATCTCGTAGTGGATCGACGCGGCCGGGTACGCCGGAAAGCTTGCCGGAGACCACGTTAGACGAATCGCGTTCGCGGTCGCAGTGCCGGTCGAACCGGCAGGAGGCGTCTGGTTTGCGGGCGACGCCGAGGTGATGCCCCCAAAGCTGATCTTGTCGGCGGTGGGCGTCGCGGCATCGGCGGGCGGCGCTGCGTCGGGCTTTCCGACCGGCGCGCTCGCGTCGGGGATCGGCCCTGCGTCGGTCTTCGGACCGACGGTCACCGGCGCGACGATGCACTGATCGCCTTTTTGCTCGGTCCCTTTGCCGCAGCTGAGATTGCTGCCGCCGCCTCCGCTATCGCACGCGGCGAGGGTCAATCCGGCGACCGCGGCCGCGGAGAGAATGGAGAACAGCGCGGCCCGACGCGGGTTCCGGAAAGTCATAGCCAGTTTCGTTCGCAGGGGCGTGGTCATGTCGATCTCCAGAGTCTCCGCTAGTTGGCGAGAGCGCCTTGGTTGATCCAATCCAAAAGGGCGCTGCGTTCTTCGCCGCTCAGTTTATCGGCGGTGTCGCGGGGTTCGAGCGGGCCTTCGTAGTTGTCGGGCACGATCGCGGAAAACGGGTCCGTCTCGAGGCCGAGAGGGTTCACTCGTCGATAGATGATGCTGAATTGCGGGCGGAACGGGTCGATGAGCTTTAGCTGACAAGCGCCGAACGTCGCGTCGAGCTTGTCTTTGGCGGGGCACGCAGCCGGGTCGGTGGCCGAGCCGAGCACGTTGATGATCGCCGCGGGCTGATCGAAGTCGTGACAGGCGATGCAACGATCGAACAAGATCGAGCTCACGTTCTTCGACCAGGACGTGGCCGTCACCGCCTGCACCGTGTGATCTCCGGTCTCGAGGTTGCCGGCTCGATCTTCGGCGCGAACGAAGACTCCGTATTGGGTTCGCGGATCGAGGAAGTTCAACTGGGCCGCCTTGACGCCGAAGTCCGTCGAAGCCGCGACGTGAGAAATGAAGGAGGCGCCCTGGCAGTCGGTCACCGTTTCGGAGACGCACAGGTGGAAGCGCACGTTCGCGGCGGCTTCGCCGGTTGCCGCAGGCCAGCTCACGTTGAGCCGCGACGGCGGACTCGCCACCATCGCGGCCGTCGGGTTGCCGCCGACCACCGGAGCAGACCCGCTGGCTCCGCCGTCCGGCGTGAGCGCGGCCAACGTCGTCCCGCCGAGCGTCGTGATGTTCGTGTTCGCGTTGCCTGCGGCGTCTTTCGCGATGACGACGACGTTGTAGTTCGTGTCGGGGGACAGCCCGAGCAGCGTCGCGGACGTGACGCCGCGCAAGGTGAGGGCCGGCGTCTTCAGCGGCACGCTCGAGGCCGTCGAGTAATAGATCGAGTAGGTGAACTGATCGGGCGTGAGCGACGTGTCGTCTGCCGCGGGACCCCAGGTGACCTGGAGCGATCGCGGGGTCACGCTGGTCACGCCGCTCACCCCATTGAACGTCGGCGGCGTCGTGTCGAGAAGGCCGCCGGTCGTGGTCTGCACCTCTTTGGTGTTCGAATCGCGATTGCCCGCGCTATCTTGCGCGCGAACGATGAAATAGTAACGCGTGCCGGGCTCGAGATTCGGAATCACGATCGACGACGCGCCGGGCTCGCTCGTATAAGTCGGTAGAGCGTTCAGGTTCTCCGTGCGTGGGCCGTTGAGCGTCGCCCAGACGTCGTAGATGATGTTCTGCGCCTCGGTAGCGTTGTCCGTTCCGGGAAGCCAGAACACGCGCACGGTCGTGCCGTCGGAGCTTGCGAGGCGTGCGCCGTCGAACGCCGGCGGCACGCCTTCGGGCGTCACCACGCTGAGCACGCGCGTGTTGGTGTCTTCATTACCGGCCGGGTCGGCGGACCGAACCATCACGTTATACGTCGTTTGCGGGAGCAGCGGCGTCGACCCCGTCGCGCTCGGAATTGCGGTGAGCAACGTCGAGTGTTCGCCGGGCTTCGATTTGTAAGCCGGCGTATCCGTCGACGGATCGGGGTTCACCCCGACGCTCGCGAAGACGGAAAAGACGAGCTGCGAATCGGACGCGGCGATGTCGTATCCCGCGCCCCATTCGACGAGGATCGAATGTGCCGACTCGGCCGTCAGCGCCCGCACGCCGCCGAATGACGGCGGGGTTTGATCGGGGCTCGTTGCCGACACCTCGACGTCGTTCGTGTCTTCGTTGCCGGAAGCGTCGAAGGCGCGAGCCACGAAGTAAAACGTGTGCGCCGGAAACGCGTCGGGGACGACGGCGCTCGTCGCGCCCGTCGCTGCTGCGACGAAGCACGGCGCCTCGGACTCCTCGAACGGCCCGGCGTCGGCGAGTGGGCTTCCGCAGCGCCGTGTCCCCTTGAAGTCTTCGCCGCCCTTGGTCGACGCGCGATACGCGCGATAAGCGATCTGCGCGGCCGGCGTGTGATCGTCGGTCGCCGCCGCCCAGCTAACTTGCACGGAGGTCTGATCGATCACGTCGATCTTCGAGATGCCGGCGAATACCGGCGGCGTGACGTCCTTGGTCGAGCCGCTCTTCCCGCCCGAACCACCGCTTCCAGTTCCGCCTCCGCCTCCGCCGCCACCCGCGCCGGCTTCCATCACGCTCGCGTCCGGTCCACCGCCGGACGCGCGGGATTGTCCGCTTCCGCAGCCAAACGCGAGCAATAGCGTGCACGCGCCAAGCTGGGACCAAGCAAGCGTCTTCATGGGGCCTCCAGTCGGTACGGCGCAGTCACCTGCGACCGGACCGGCTCGGAATTGACCATACCCAAGTCGGGCGCCGCTTCCTACAACCAACTAGCGACGGATCATCGCGCGCTCCTCGTCACGGGCACGTCGGAGTCGTAGTGGGCGGTGTTTCCGTACTCAGATACGGTCGATCGAAAGGCGGGCAGCCCTTCTTCACACGCACGTCGGTGAGCGCGTTCCTCATGAAGTCGAGGATGTCCGTCACATCGGTTTGAGTCAGGCTGAGCGGCACGATGATCGGGTCGATGAGCCCGACGATGTCCGCGGTGTCTCGCCTTCCGCCCGAGATGTAGAGCGTCATGATCGTGTTCAGGTCGTGGCCCGGGCCTTCACCTTCATGAAGAAGCCCGTATTGCTCACGCAGCCCGACGTTTCGAAGGTTCGCGGTCTTGAATTTCGCGACGTCCGTGCTCTGACCGGTCGTCATCTGGAGACCCGTGTCCCAGCTCGGTTCGTGAAACCCGATGAAGTGGAACTTGTTGTCGGTGAACAGCGGCGGACTGTGACACGAGGCGCAGTGTCCGGCGCCGACGAACACGGTCCACCCATGGATCTGCGCCGGCGTCATCGCCGGCACGGACGCGCATTCGGGCGGCGCCTTGTCGGCCTGGGTCCAGCAATCCCACGGCGTGAGGTCCGACGTGAGGCGTCGTTCGTGCGTCGCGAGGGCGAACAGGATCCGTCGCGCGTTCACCACGTTGTCGGGGTCGGTGATATTCACCTTGTCGGTCGAGCCGTAAACGGCTTGAAACATCGCCGGATAGCTCTTGTACTGAGAGATGAAGTTCAGCATGTCAAAAGGGACCGCCGTCGCTTTGTTCAGCGGCTTGAGCGTCGTCTGCGACAGCTTCGCCTCGATGTCGGCCCAGGTGCGACCTTGGCAGGCCATCTCCGCGGTGCCAATGGGCGGGTGTGACGCCTGGTCTTCGAGTGCGGCCCCGATGATCCTGCCGGTCGTCTGATCGAAGGTGCCCACGATGAGCGGCGCGGCAGTCGTCGCGAGATCGGGATCGTAGAAGCAGCCGCCCGGACCTTCGCCGTTCTTGCAGTAGCCCGCGTGTCCGTCCCAGAACACTTGGCCCGCAAACATGGCGTCCAGATACGTCGGCGGCTTTCGCGTGGTAACCTGCACTGTCGAGTCGCCGGGCGTCGTGAGCGATCCGTCGTGATTGCACTTCGGGACGCCCTGCGCGCCGCGAATATCGTCCGAGGTGATGTCGGGCTCCGTCTCGAACACGCCGTTCGGTCCCGGCAAATGAGCCGCGGGATCGTTCGTGCGCGAATCCGAGCCGCCCGATTGAATCCGGTGGCAAGTGCCGCACGCCATGTTGTCGAGCTGCCCCATCTGCTCGTCCCAGAACAGGATCTTGCCGAGCATCGCTTTCGAGTCCAGTTGCCCGTTCGCCGCCGGGTAGGCCACCGGCGGGTACGGTTCCTGGCAGCGGAAGTTAGCGCACGGGTCGCCCACTTCGCCGCTCTCGGGGCCTGCGTCCTTGCTACCGCCCGCACCGGAACCGCCCGAGCTCGTTCCGCCGCTGCTCGTCGTTCCGCCCGACGTACTCGCATCGGGAACGCCGCCGCTTCCGCTCGTTCCGCTCGTTCCGCCGCTTCCACTCGTTCCGCCGGCGGAAGCGTCCATCGTGGTCTTCCCACCGGTGTTCGCGGGTTTGCCGCCGGTGGCAGGCGGCGAACCGCCCGACCCCGAATCGGGCGCGGTCGTGCCCGCGTTGTTCGAGCTGCAAGCGAGCAGGGCAAGCGAGCAACCGAGCGTCGCTGCCATCGAGGTCAAGGAACGAAACGGCATGGCGTGACCTGTGAGTTACCGGGTGGCACCGAGCACCGCTCGGCCGAGCGCGCCGCGCTCGAGGAAGAAGAGGAAGCAATCGTACCGTTCCGTCGCGAACGCTGCAATCTACCGTGAGTGAGTTTCACCGCAGCGCGATGGAAAGCGCTGCGGAATGCCTCTGTCGCTCACGCTCGCGCGCGGGGTCCGGCTTCACTGCGCTCACGAAGCGTCTGCGAGCACGTTACACGGAAGTCACCGCACGTCGGCAACGGTGAAAACATCCTGCGAGTGGTGTTATGCTTTTGCCGGGCGGGTAGTGAGGTGAGGATGATGCGGTTTTTGCGTCTCGATGGGCGTGGTCTCGCAGTGGTGACGGCTGCTGCGGTGGGGCTCGTCGCCTGCGGCGGCGAAACGTCGAGGAGTTCTGTCTCGCAACACACCGAACAGACGACGCCGACCGGAAGCGTGTCGTCGACCGGAGGCGTGTCGTCGACGGGCGGTTCATCCTCCTCAGGAGGCGCCTCGTCGGTCGGTGGCGCGATCGGGCTCAGCGGTGGTGCGTCTTCGGCGGGCGGCGCAATCGGGTCGAGCGGCGGCGACCTTGGCGCGGGCGGCGGGACAGATAGCGGCGAGGGCGGCGCTGCTCCGGTGAGCGGCTGCGGGGGAGGCGGAGGCGACGACATCACCCGCGCGTGCGACGGCAAGCCCGCCGGGTCGACCGCCTGCGTGTGCAACGACGTCTGGAGTTGCGACGCGACCTCGGGGCTCCTGCTCTCGAGCTGCGCCAACTGTAAGGACGGCAAGTGCACCGAACCCGCTGATCCGTGTCCTTCGTATC
>DATBBD010000518.1:0-5802 GCA_036271175.1 Polyangiaceae bacterium
CGCTCGGAGGGCTCCTCCGGCGCTCCGACGTTCACGTCGATCCACCAGCCCGTCATGCCGAGGTGCGAGAAGAGTCGCGTCTCGTCGTCGAGCACGACGCGCACCCACTTGCCGCGCCGGCTCACGTCGCGAACGACATGATTCTCGGTGGCGCGCCGGAACGCGGCCGGCGTCGAGGGCCGCAGGATCCGGCGATCGCGGCAATCGGCCCGCGTGATCGTCGCGCCGACGAGCGCCCGCTCGAGCCGTCGCTTCACGAACTCGACGTCGGGGAGCTCCGGCATGGGCGCCCCAGACTACAACGCAGTGCCTTCGACGGCGGCACCGAGCAGGAAACACCGCTGGCGACCGCCTATTTTACCGCCCCGCTCAGGTCGAGCCTCTGTGTCGTCGCGCTTCCACCAGCCTCCGCGACGCTCACGCACATCGCGATGACCAGCACGACCAGCGAGATGGCCGCAAGCGCGATCCAGCCGCTCGAGCGCATGGGCAACCGCACGGGAGCGTCCTCGGCCTTCCACTCGATGTGCTCGAGCGACGCGCGCGATCGCTCGAGGCGCGCTGGCTCCGGACGCGTTCTGTCGAATCGGGTGAACACTGCGTCCGAATACGGGGCACCCGCTGCTTGATCCATGAAGCGCTCTCCGATGCCGAGGCGCGTGCGCGCGGGCTCGTCCGGGATGTGCTTTCGCGTGGAAATTCGGCGGAGCGGCACCGGTTCTAGCGGACCGTCGTCGTAAGAAGCGGGCGCATAGGCTCGAAATGAAGTGGGCATGGCAGCATCAACAGCATTTGACGTGCCAATCGGATCTCGTTGAAATCGCGCGGCGCGGTGCGGCGATGCGTCTCGGCTCGATGGGGCATCGCGCCGGTTCGCCCCACGTCGTCGGCGCGTTGACCCACCGACGAATCGACCCGTATGGTCGGTGTCGTTGGGCGAATCGAGCGCGTCGAGATGGTGAGAAATCTGCGAGGCAGGACGAAACTGAGCGGCGCGTTGGCGCGCGGTGCAGGGTTCGCGTTGCTCTTCGCCGCGGCGTGCGACGGCGGTCGAACGGAGCTCGGAACTACCGGAGCGTGTTTTCGCGACGCCGGCTGCAATCCACCCGTCGAGACTGGCGGCAGTGGCGGCTCTGGAGGTCGCGGTTCGGTGGGACCGACGGCGGGTGGGACGAGTGCAGGTGGATTCGGCGGACTCATCGGAGCCGGCGGCTCGACGGGGATCGGTTTCGGAACCGGCGGGTTCGTTATGGGATTCGGCGGGAGCGGTCCGTCGGTGCCGCCGACCGACTCGGGCATCTTCTGCGCGTCGACTCAGTTGCCGGCGCCGCCGCTGCTGAATATCGGCCTGCTGTTTCTCATCGATCGCTCCGCCGGCATGGGATGCCCCGCCGCAGACGGCGGACCGCCGCCCTACATGGCGATCGCGCAAGCCATCGAGGCGCTCGCGCCGGTGATCGTTGGGAACCTCGTCTTCGGCGTCGAATTTTTCGGACGCGACGCGGGCGATGCGGGCGATGCGGGCGTTTCCTGTAACTCGTCGGACTACGTGACGCCGGACGTCGAAGTGGGCCCCCCCGCGAAAAACGCGGCGGCGATTGAACGAGCTTTCGACGCAAACGCGCCGGAGGGTCAGGCGCCCCTCGTGCCTGCCGTCGAGGGGGCGCTGCTCCATATCGAGAGTCTCCCCGCGACGACTCCATCGCCGCCCTCCCTGGTCATCGTGACCGGCATGGCACCGTTGAGTTGCGGAGCCTTCCCCGAAATGCTCGCCGCCGTCTCCGTCGGACTCACGCAGCAGATCCACTCCTACGTCATCGGAATCCCCACGCCTTCCACGGCGTGCGATCCGACGACGGTGTCGACGGACACGACCATCGTCGACGCGATCGCTCGCGCCGGGGGAACGGCGCCCGCGACGGTCATGAGTCCCGGGGACGGCGACGTCGTCGATTTTTTCTACAACGTCGTGAGCACGAACATCGGAAACGCATTCCTCAGCCAAGGATGCTCGTATTCGGTCCCCGTGGGCCCCGGAATGCCAGACGGCAATGCGAAGTTCCAGCTCGAGTATGTCGATCAGAACGGCATCGCCGAGAAAATACCCCAGGTTCCGAAAGGGTCGTGTGCCGGCCCCGACATTCCCGGCTGGTTCTTCGAAGACCCGGGCTCCCTCGATTCGATCGAGCTCTGTATCGAGAGTTGTGTCGACGTGCAGCGCACGAACACGACGCCGACGCTCGAGATCCCGTGCCTCGACCCGGTGCTTCCGCCGTAGTGTCGCGGCGAGCTAGATCCGTCGTGCGAACAACGAGTAGGTCCGTCCCTGTGCATGGACGGAACCGCCGCGCGCCTCGATGGCGGCGTGGAGTGCTCGCCCGAGCTTCGCGAGCACATGCGGCCCGAGCCGCTGGTGATCGCTGTACGTCGACACGAGCCCGATCCATTCGTCCGCGGTGAGCGCCGTTTCCCAAGGGTAGGTCTGGATTTCGACGCCGGAGAACGCATCGCTCGTTGCGACGAGGTCTCCTTCGTTGCCGTGGATGGGTCCGCGCCCGTGGGGATGAGTGTCCGGCGCGTGCTCCCGATAGATGACGTCGAATGCGGCGAGGATGGATTCGTCGAGGACGTAGAAGCTCCAAAATCGCGCGAAGGTGCCGCCGACTCGGAGCAATTGCGCGGCTTTGACGACGCCTGCGACGGGATCGATCCAGTGCCAGGCGTTGCCGCACGTGATCAAGTCGAACGCGCGACCCCGATCGCCCCAGGTTTCGAACGCGCCGACTTCGACGTCGATGCCTCGACTACGTGCGATCGCGGCCATCCGCGGATCGAGCTCCACGCCGAGGACCGACAGGCCTCGCGAAGCGAGCGCGACGGCGACCTGACCGGTGCCGCACGCGACGTCGAGCGCCTGCGCGGGTCGCGAGGTCGCGAGAGCGTCGATGAGGGCGCTCGGCGCGGCGGGACGGTAGCGGTCGTATTGCTCGGCGATCGAGCCGAACGACTCGGCGCGAGCGCGATCGAGGTGAAGCTCGTTCATGCGACGGACCGAGTCATGCCATCGGGCGCGCGCGTCGCGCGTCGCGTTTCTCGCGGTCGGCCTGCTCTCGGTTGGTCCCCACGTACGGCTCGCGCGTGCCCATGATCTGATCGAACCAAGGATGGGTGACGCACCAGTTCGCGTCCTGGTTCGGTCCCATGTGGTGGTCGTAGTGCCAGGGAACGTGCTCACGGGCCCATTCCGGGTCCTGGTGGGCTCGCTTGTGCACGCGGTAATAGTGGTAGCTCGAATAGTACGACGTCAGGACGAAAAACGGTGCGATGGGGAAGAGCGGCGTCACCAAAACCGACATCCAGACGAGCCCGAGCGCTTCCTTGCCTTGCGCGTTCCAGCCGAACACCGAGCGCTCGTAGTCCGGGTCTACGAACTCGTTCGCTTTCGCGTTCTTGTGGTGCTCGTGCCAGTGAAAGCTCCAAAACGACCCGCGCCGACGGCCTTGTTCGTGGAGCACGTGCTTGTGGACGAGCCATTCGGCGATGTTGGAGACGGCGAGGCCAACCGGGATCCCGAGCATGAGCTCCCAGCTTGAGCCCATTTTTGCCGGCGGCAAGAGCTCGCTTCGCATGGCTCATTCGCTGCCCGTCTCGAGATGTGGTTTGATTGAAGGCTTGGGTTCTTCCACTTCTTCTCCCGAGCTCGAGTTTCGCTTGCCCACGGTCGACGCGCTGCGAGCCGCGCTACCGGGCCTCGAGAAACGACGGGCGTTCGTGCCCGACGCAACCGGCATTGCGATGCAACAGCCCTGTGACCTCGTCTTGGTGCATCCCGAGGGCGGCGCTCGACTCGCGATCCGCGCCGAAGTGGTCTGGGTGCAGCCCGACGGTCCCGGCAAGGGCATCGGCGTCGAGTTGAAAGCGCTCGACGTCGCGAAGCTCCGCGCTTTCGTCGGGGGCCCAGCAGAAAAGCCTGCGGAGCCCCCGCCGCCTGAAGAACCCGCGACCGACGCTCGCCACGCCGACGTCGACGACGCCGACGCGACGGACGGCCCACCCGATCGCGCCAAGGGCCTCTACGACAAGATTCGCGCGATGACGACGCGTGAGCGTGAAACCTGTGCACGCTCCGGCGCGCTCTCCGAGCGAGTCGCGCTCGAGCGATGCTACGGCGCATCGGTGTGGGAAGGCTTACTGCACAATCCGCAGATCACGCCGCCCGAAGTCGCGCGCATCGCCCGGAACGGCACCGTGAGCGTCCCGCTGCTCTCGGTGATCGTCGCAAACGGCGGTTGGATCGCCGTCGGCGAAGTCCAACGCGCCCTGCTCGCCAATCCACGCCTGTCAGGCTCCGCGCTCGATCGCGTCCTCGGCGCCCTGTCATCGTCCGATCTTCGCCGCGTGTCGCAACAAACCGCCTATCGCGCGCCGGTGCGACAGGCCGCACAGCGACTCATGAAGCGGTGATCCTGCCCCCATCCGTCGCCGCCAAGCGGTGCCCCCATCCGTCGCCGCCAAGCGGCGCCGACTTGCCCCCAACGCCGTCCTCGCGCGCGGCCGAAAGGCGCGTCGCCGACCGGCACTCGCCGCGCACTGCGGGCGGCGGGGGGAAGTGACGCGCAGAATGTAAGATGGTCGAAACCGCGAAGCGATATTGGAACTACGGCTTCCGTGAACCGGAGTTCGAGTAAACTCAACGGCGACGATTGAGGATCAGCTCGATGCTGGACCCATTGTTTCAACTAATACTAGAGATCGCGGGCGAGTTCCTCTTCAACGTGGTCAGCGAACTGATCTTCGAGGGCTTCTCGAAAGCGCTCCAAAGTCGCCACAAGTCCATCGTGTTCGTGGCGTTGCTCATTTTGGGTGTGACTTGCGGAGGTATCTCTGTCGCCTTCTATCCTGCGGCTCTGTTGCCGCAAAGGCGGCCGCTGCCAGCCGCGGCGCTCATTCTAATCCCGGTAGTAATTGGATTCGGAATGCGCTCGTTCGGTATCTATCAGCGCCGCAGGGGTCGTCAGCCGACCCAACTCGCAACCTTCCTCGGCGGGGCGACCGTGGCGTTCGCTTATACGCTGACTCGGTTGTTCGCGCACGGCGCGAGCGGCCACTGACGCGACCCGATGCTCGCGGTCCTCAATTCGCCGTCGTCGCGCCGGAATTCCCCGAGTTCACGGCGGCGCCGGTGTCGTTGATGATGTGATTGATCGCGCTGCCCGCGGCGTTCTTGAACCATTGGGTGACGACGTGCTGGAACGTCACGCCCGACGCGGTGGGTGCTTCGATCGCGCTGTCGAGCACGACGGGATTGTCGAAGTAGCAATAAATGCCGAGGCCGCGGCCGTCGAAGGTCGTCACGCCGCTTCCGACCTTGAGCGACGCATATCCGTTCACGCCGTCGTGCGTCCATTTGTCTTGCGACGGCACGTCGTACGGAATTTCGGATTGGTAGAAGTACACCTTGCCGCCATTGCCGTTCCAGAGGGTCTGGTACTGCTCGAAGTGTTCGACGAAGAGACCGTAGGCCGTCACGTCGTCGCCGTTGACGACCAGCCCGTTGTCGGCGCGATTTTCGTCCCAACCGACGCCCGTGCCGTGGTCGGCGCGCCACAGCCACACATCGTCGACGAGCACGTCGTTGCTGTTCACGGTGACGCAGCTCGTCGCGACGCCTGCGGCGGCGCCGCCGACGCGACACGAGACATCGAACAGCGCCGAAGGGCTCGCCGCGTGACTCACACCGGTGACGGCGCTTCCGAGCGACAGCAACGTCGGTGAATTCGTGGCGCCCGCGTCGAAGAGAAT
>DATBBD010000519.1:0-4140 GCA_036271175.1 Polyangiaceae bacterium
ATGCGAAAAAATCCGAATCTCGCCGGCGCCCACGAACTTTACCGCCAAGCCTCGGACGCGTCGTATGGGTCCGGAGAGTCGTCGATGGCCCACTCGCACCCCCCGCCGCCGATCAAGCCACGCGACGGAAAGTGACGTTCACCGTCACTTTTGGCGCCGTGCGCTCGCCGGTCCGCCTTCGAGCTCGATGACCGCCGAGCGCCGGAGCATGCGCCGGCTTTAGGGTTGGCCCGCGTCCGCGTCGCGCGGCGTCGCGGTGGGGGCGGGGCCGCGCGGGAAAATCAACGCGTACGAGTGCACCGACGGCATGAACAAGGTTGCTCGACCCGGATGCGCGTCGGGCGCGAACTCCGCGAACCAGGGGAGCGCCTGCCACGACGGCGTCTTGTCCACGAACTCGGAGACGATCAGGTCGAGCTCGACGTAACGGCCCGCCGTGCCGCGCTCGAGGACCGGGCCGAACGTGAATTTCTCGAACCCGAGGCGCGGCGCCAAATCGTTGTGCATGGCGCCTCCGTAGCCGACGACCATCCGCGGATCGTGCGCAGCTCGGTTGGCTGCGGCGTAGCGCTCGAGTGATTCGCGCGCGAGCCGGGTGACGACGTCGAGGCTCGCCACGATGGCGTCGTCGCCGCCGCCCGCGATGCGGCGGAGGTCGTCACACGTCGGTTCGAGCGCGTGGGGACGGATCCCGAGGGCGCGCGCCGCATTGCCGAGCGCGACGTAGTCGTTCTGGTCGGTTTTCGCCTGGTGGTCGGTGACGACGCGCTGAGCCTTCGCGGCGCCCTCCGTCGCGGGGGCGCACGCCGGGTTCGGGAGCAGCAGCTCGACGACGAGATCGGACGCTCGCCCGCGCAGCATCGGCAAGAGGTCGCGCGTGAAGCGCCGCGTGCTCGATTCGACGCGCTCCGTGCCGCGAAGCGCGTGCGCCTCGCCGATCGCGAGCACGACGGGATCTTCGGCGAGCACCCGTGCGAACGCCGGCTTCGCGTCGCCGAACGTCGCGCAGCGGGGCGCGCGGCACGACGGATCGGTCGAGGCATCGGCGACTATGCCGGTCGCAGCGGCTCGCGGCGCTTTCGACGCGAGCGAGGCGACCCCGCCCCTCGCCGAACCCGCGGTCGGCGAGGACGCACCGACGCTCTTTTTCGCGCATCCGGCGGCGAGCGTCGAAAGTACCCCAACAAAAAAAGCCACGCGGCATCTCATGGACGCTCGCACCGGACCCCGTGCGCTCCCCGGATGGGACGCCGCGCGGACGCCCATTCAGCGCGAACCGCGCTGGCCGCCCTTCTGTTCGATCTTCGCCCACGTGTCGCGAAGGCCGATGGTGCGGTTGACGACGACGGCGCCGGGACGAGAGTCGATCGAGTCGATGCAAAAATAACCGAGGCGTTCGAACTGCACGCGCTCGCCGGGCTTGGCGTCGGAGAGGCTCGGCTCGAGCTTCGCGCCGCGCACGACTTCGAGCGAATTCGGGTTCAGGTGCGCGGTGAACGAGACGCCTTCTTCTTCGCCGGCCGAAGGGTTTTCGACGGTGAAGAGGCGATCGTAGAGGCGAACCTCGGCGTCGACGGCGTGCGACGCGGAGACCCAATGCAAGGTCCCCTTCACTTTGCGGCCGTCCTTCGGCATCCCGCCGCGCGAGTCCGGGTCCCACGTGCACCGGAGTTCGATCGGCTCGCCGTGCTCGTCTTTCACGACGCTCTGGCAACGGAGCAAACAGGCGTTGCGAAGCCGCACTTCGGCACCCGGAGAGAGCCGGAACCAGCCTTTGGGCGGCGCCTCGCGAAAGTCGTCCTGCTCGACGTAAAGCACGCGCGAAAACGGCACTTTTCGGGTTCCGCGATCGGGAAATTCGGGGTGATTCTGGGCCTCGAACCACTCGACCTCGCCCTCGGGAAAATTCTCGACGACCACCCGCAGCGGTTTCAGGACGGCCATCACGCGCGGGCAGCGGGCGTTCAAGTCTTCGCGCAGCTCGTGCTCGAGGAGTGCGACATCGACGACGCCGTCGCGACGCGCCACGCCGATGCGCTCGCAAAAAGCGCGGATCGCTTCCGCCGTGAAGCCGCGGCGGCGCAGGCCGGCGAGCGTCGGCATGCGCGGGTCGTCCCAACCCGACACGTGCCCTTCTTCGACGAGCACCTGCAATTTTCGCTTCGAGAGGACCGTGTACGTCAGGTTGAGCCGCGCGAACTCGGTCTGGCGCGGCGGATCTTCGACGCCGATTTCCTTCAAGTACCAGTCGTAGAGCGGGCGATGGTCTTCGAACTCGAGCGTACAGATCGAGTGCGTGATTTTCTCGATCGCGTCGCACTCGCCGTGGGCAAAGTCGTAGATCGGATAGATGCACCATTTGTCGCCGGTTCGGTGATGCGCGGCTTTCCGGATCCGGTACATCGCCGGGTCGCGGAAGTTCTGGTTCGGCGAGGCCATGTCGATCTTCGCGCGGAGCACGTGCGTGCCGTCGGCGAATTCGTCGGCCCGCATTTTCCGGAAGAGCGACAGATTTTCTTCGACCGATCGATCGCGATACGGGCTGTTCGTGCCGGGCTTGTAGAAATTGCCGCGCGTTTCGCGGATTTCTTCGAGGGTCCGGCTATCGACGTACGCTTTTCCGTGTTTGATGAGCCGTTCGGCCCACTGGTACAGCTGCTCGAAGTAATCGGACGCGAAGTACAGGTTGTCCCACTCGAAACCGAGCCACCGCACATCGGCCTGAATCGAATCGACGAACTCCACCTCTTCCGTCAGCGGGTTCGTGTCGTCGAACCGAAGATTGCAGGTGCCGCCGTATTTCTTCGCGATGCCGAAATTCAGACAGATGCTCTTCGCGTGCCCGATATGGAGATAGCCGTTCGGTTCCGGCGGAAATCGCGTCCGAACGGTGGCCGAGCGCTGGCCCTCGGCTCGCTCGGCATCGATGAGCTCGTAAATGAAGTTCGGCGCGTCGTTGGGTTCGCCCTGTTCGTGGGCTAGGTCGTTCATCGTGACTCCGAGCGTAGAAAAATGCGCCCACCCGGGCGATATCGCAAGGGGTAGCGCCGCGAGCGGAGCGAGGCCGCCGAAGGTTAACCGCTTCGCGGCGTTAACCGCTCGCGATGTCGAGCGTCAGTGTCCGCCACTGGGGGTGTGGGGGACGGGAGGCAGCCCCCACACGAACCCCACGCGGAGTGCGCGAGCGAGCATCGCAGCCGGAGGCGAGAAGCGCATGCGAGTGTTCCGCGAAGAACCGCGCCGCAAGCACTAGAAAAAACTCACGACGCCTCTGTCGTCGTGGACGGGGCGTGCCCGCGCCGGCTGCCGGGCGGACGTTGCCGTCGTGAGATTGTTCTTGGGGGGCGTCCCGCCCCCCTCGCCCCTTCGGGGCGGTCCCCCTGGTATTCGCTTCGCTCAAGGTAACCGCTGCGCGGCGCTTGAGCGCTCGCGAAGCGAGCCCGCGCCGGTTGCCGTCGTGAGATTGTTTTTGGGGGGCGTCCCGCCCCCCTCGCCCCTTCGGGGCGGTCCCCCTGGTATTCGCTTCGCTCAAGGTAACCGGAGCGCGGCGCTTGAGCGCTCGCGAAGCGAGCCCGCGAAGCGGCAGGGGGAGCGGTCGCGAAGCGAGCCGCGGGGGACAAGGTCCCCCTTTGTCAACAAACTAATAAACTTCGAACACCGGGGGCGGCTTCCGTATGCCGATGAAGCCGCCACGGTCGCCGTCGACGCGCACGCGCTCCACCGTGCAATCGGGACGGCACCGCAAGCTCTCGTCGTAGTGCAGGCGCACCGTGACTCGTGCTCCGGCGGCGTCTTCGACTTTGAGGACACCGCCGAAGTCGGGGACGACGTGGCCGGTTCCCTCTGCGACCAATGACGTGGCGTCGATGACTCGGCGAACGCGGAACCCCGCAACCAAGCGCGCCGGCCCGAGTCGGGGGTCGTCGCGATCGAACGACCCGAGCGGGCCGCCGAGAACGACCCAGCCGACCGAGTAGCGATCGAGATACGACGACACCTCGGACGGCGACGCCGGCGAGTCGAGCAGCCGCGACGGGTCGGCGTCGGCGCCCGGCGACCCGCGCTCGGCGAGCGGACCGAGGACCGCCTGGGGCGACGAGATCGCCAAGAACGAGGCGAGCGCCGGATCGTCGACCACGA
>DATBBD010000520.1:0-3056 GCA_036271175.1 Polyangiaceae bacterium
AATCGGAGTTGATGACGTCGAACTCGCGACCCGCCGCTTCTTCGCGACAAAACGCCTGGACGACGGCCATCCCCGAGACCTGCTCGTTCATGTTGGCGTTCATCTGCGCCGTCTTCGCGCGAATCGCTCGGTACGCTTCGCGCGAGCGCCGCCGAACCAACGCGACGAGGAGTGCGACGAGCGGCGCGGCCGCGAACCCGATGAGCGACAGACGCCAATCGAGGCTCACCATGACGACGACGATGCCGAGCAGCTTCAGCATGTCGACGACGGCGTTGAGCGCGCCCGACGCGAATAGCTCGAGGATCGCGTCGATGTCGTTCGTGACGCGAGTGACGAGCCGCCCGACGGGTTGGCGATCGAAGAACGCGAGCCGCCGGCCGTGCAGGAAACGGAAAACGTCGCGGCGCAGATCCGACATCGCCTTCGCGCCGGAGACCTGAACCACGTAGACCTGAACGAAGTTCAGGAGCTGTTCGCTGACGATCGCGACGGCGAACGCGAGGCCCCCCAAGAACAGCACGTGCGCGTCGTGTTTCATGACGCCGCGATCGATGGCGATACGCATCAAGTACGGCCGCGTGAGCGAAAGCCCCGCGGTGATCAAGCCGAGACCGATCGAGACCCACAAGAGCCTTTGATACGGCCGCAAAAACGGCCACAGCCGGACGGCGAGGCGCGAGTCGTACGCTTTGCCGAGCGAGCTCTCTTCGTGGAACGCGCGCAGCACTTCGTCGGTGCGGGTTCCGCGTTTCGTCTTCGCCGCCGCGGGCTTTCGGCGCAAGGTCGCGCCGCTCACGCCGTCACCGCGTCGGTTACGTTGGCGACCGGTTTGCCGGCGAGCGCTTCGAGCTCGCTTTCGACGCGCTGTTCCTCCGCGAACCTCGCGTAGAGGCCGCCGTTCTCGATGAGCTCGGCGTGCGTGCCGCGCTCGACGATGCGGCCGCGGTCGAGGACGATCACCGTATCGCAGCGCGCGGCGGCGGCCACGCGGTGCGTGATGAGGAGCACGCTCCGGTGCGTCCGCTCTTCTTCGACCACGTCGAGAATCGCCCGCTCGGTGCGGGCGTCCACGGCGCTCAGCGGGTCGTCGAGGACGAGGATGCGCGGTTCTGCGAGGAGCGCCCGCGCCAAGGTGACGCGCTGCTTCTGTCCGCCAGAGAGCTGCACGCCGCGCTCGCCGACGACCGTGTCGTAACCGTCGGGGAGCACCTCGATTTCCTCGTCGATCTGCGCTTCTCTCGCGGCGCCGCGGACGAGCGAAAACGAGTCGTGCGTGTCGGGTTCGTCGAGACAGTACCCGACGTTTCGTCCCACCGTCGTCGAGAACAGAAACGCCACTTGCTGCGCGTAGCCGATCGCACTTCGCACGAAGTCGAGCGGCAGATCGCAGACGTCTTTTCCGTCGAGGAACACCGCGCCGCGCGGCGTGTTCTGGAGCCGCGGCAAGAGCGCCGCCAACGTCGATTTGCCGCTCCCCGTTTTTCCGACGATGGCGACCAAGGTGCCCGGCGCCACGTCGAAGCTCACGTCCTCGAGGACGGGCTGATCGCCGTACGAAAACGAGAGACCGCGGACCGACAGTCGCCCCTCGAAGTTCGCGATCGCCGGGAGCGGGCCGTCATCGATGTCCGGCGTCGCCTGGAACACCTCTTCGAGGCGCGCGAACGACGCGCGTCCGCGTTGAAGGAGCGACGTCAAGAAGCCGAGCGAGATGAGCGGCCACGTCAACCGATTGAGCGCGCGAAAGAACGCCAGGAAATTGCCGGCCGACATTTGACCGTGGAGCATCAGATCGCCGCCGTACCAGAGCACGATGATCGTGCCGACCGCCGTGATGGCCTGCATCACCGGGAACATGAGCCCGCGGAGGCGTGCGAGGCCGAGGGATTTGGCGAGGTAGTCGAGGTTCGACACTTCGAAGCGCCGGATCTCTTCGTCCTCGAGCGCGAACGAACGGACGACGCGCACCCCGGCGATGCTCGATTGCACCGCGGCACTGAGCTGCCCGATGGCGTCCTGATTCTGACGCTGGCTCTGGAACATGAGCCGCGCGAACCCCCACATCACGAGGAAGAGCACCGGCAACGTCGAGAGCGACGCGGCGGTGAGCTTTCCGGAAATCTGCAACGTGACGGCGAGCGAGCTCACGAGCGCGAACGCGGTGTTCATCAGGTTCAGTGCGCCGAACCCGAGCAGCAACCGAACCTGCGCGAGATCGTTCGTCGCGCGGCTCATGATGTCGCCGGTCGGCATGCGGCGGTAGAAGGTCGGCCCGAGCCGCTGGAGCTGGTAGAGGAGCGCCTTCCGGAGCTCGTACTCGGCGATACGGCCACCGTTGAAGATCGCCATTCGCGAGAACACGCGAATGAAGAGCGAGACGAGCGCGACGAAAATGAGCTCCGCCCCGATACGCCCGGTGACCGACGAATCGCCGTGACCGGCGGAGTCGATCGCCTTCGAGAGGTGGGTGTCGAACCAGTATTGGAGATACTGATACGAGGCGAGCAGGAAGAGCCCGAGACCGTACCTCGGCGCTTGGCGGGCGAACTGGCCCGTCAGGGTGGTCGGAATCTGGCTCGCGGGAATATCGGACGAGTCGAACATGGACATCGGGCGACCGATCTCTAGGACGATGCAGCCGGATCGGTCAGCGTATTTCGAGGCGGATGACGCGGCGTTCCTTGGCAGGTTGACGCGGCGCGAGCAAGGGTGCCCGAACTTTCCCCTAGAAGAGCCCGATGCTGAAGTGGAATGCGAAAAGGTCTTCCCATTCCCTTCGATCCAGGTTGATACCTACATCGACCGCAAGCGGCCCGACGGGAGTCGTCGCACGGAGCCCGGTGCCCGTCGCATAGCGGAGATGGAACGGGTCGACCTTTTTCGGATCGAGCCACACGTTGCCCGAGTCGAGGAAGAGAGCCGTCTGAAAGACGCCGCCGAGCGGGATCCTGAGCTCGACTCGCGGATTTAGCATGAAGTCGCCGCCGCGGATGGCCACGTTGTCCGCGGTGAGGATGGCGCTGTTCGCCGTATTCGATTTTTTGGCGTCGGCG
>DATBBD010000521.1:0-4281 GCA_036271175.1 Polyangiaceae bacterium
TTCGAAGCTCACGGTACGCCCGCTCTTCAAGATGCCGCTTCCTTGCACGCAGAGCGCCTCGTAGAAGCCGCGCGGCACGTCGGCGATCGCGCCGCACGCGCCGTCCTTGATCGTGACCGGTGCGCCCGCGAAGTCGGTCTCCGTCGGAAAGTCGTAATACGTGTTGCGGAACGTGCCGAGCACGCGCCCGTGCAATTCTTCGCCGTGAACGCGCTCGCTGTGAACCGCGGGAGGGTCGCGTTCGCCGCCGATGACGTGGGTGCGAAACCGCGACGGATCGGCTTCGCTCGAGCCCGCGGGCGGCGCGACGACGGCGCTTCCCACCGACTCGTCGTCGACGGCGGTCATCGGCGCGTCCATCCACGTCGAGCCCGCCGTCGCGCACCCGGCGAGCCACGCCGACGCCACGACGATTCGAACCCAGGTCACTGAACTCTCAGCCGCTTCACGAGCGTCGGATCGCACGCCGATCCGGCGTCCTTCGTGACTTGCCCGCGGAGCGCTTCGGTATTTTTGATCCAGTGCTCGCGCACGCGGGCCGGCACGCCGAACTCGTCGAGGGTCTCTTTCAGGATCTGCAAGCGACGCATGAATTGCCCGCCCATGATCGCGTGCGCGGCATGCGCCTCCGCGAGCGGCCGCCCGGTGTACTCGACGCCGCCGCCGAGATGACGCGCGGCGAATTCGTATTCCTTTTCCTTGATGCGGGCGCGGTCGGCCTTCTGGAAGAAGAACCCGATCATCGCGTCGTCGAAGATGCGATCGACGAACCGGTTCACGATGCTCCGCAAGATCGGCTCACCGCCGACCTCGTCGAACAGGGTGACCTCGCTCATCGACGAAAACGCTACTTCATTTCTCGGCGAGCCGCACGGCGGCTCAAGACGCCGAGCTCGTTCAAGAAGCGCCCCATCTTCCTGAACATCTCCGAACGACCGAGCTGGAGCACGTGGCCGCCGTGCATGGTGTCGAAGCGACAATGAAAGTGCTCGGCGAGCCGCTTGGCCTGCGCGACCGGCGTGATCTGGTCGCGGTCGGCGCCGATGACGAAAATCGACGAGCCGGCGATGACCGGTTCGCGGTGGAGCGGACTCGCGATCCGGTACACGGCTTCGAGGGCTCGATGCTGGATCTCCGCTTCGCGTCGCATCGAACCGAGGTGCCCGTTCAGGAGCGCGACGTCGGCGACGGAAACCAGCGGGATGATGGGGATCGCGAAGGCGAGCTTCGGTTCGACGGTCGCGGCGAGCGCCGTCGAATAGCCGCCGAGGCTCATTCCGGAGACGCCGACTTGGGGGTGACCCCGCTCGAGCGCCCACTGCGTGAAGTCGCGAAGATCGGCCATCGCCTGGCGAAAGCCTTCGTTCGTGATGCGCGGATCGGACCCGGGAAACGGCGGAAGCCCGCTGAACGGCCCCTCGGCGCGCGGACCGTGAAACGGCAAGACGAAGAGCGCGACGTCGAGGCCGATGCGCGAAAAAAAGGGGACCGGCCAGATGCGGCGCTCGGCGCTGTGCACGCCGCCGAGATACCCATGAATCAGAACGATGAGCGGGCGCGGCGGACCTTTCTTGACGAAGAGCCGCGCCGTGGCCGTCGCGTTCTTCGGTGCACCGTCGAACCGCTCCTGCACGTCGGGGATGAAGGTCCGGTAATCGCTCGGCCAGTTCACGTCGATGACCGAATGCCCGCGCCGATCGTTCCGGACGATGCGCTCGGACACCCAGATATTTCGTGGCGCGCGAAAAAAAACTTCGTTCGAGTGCCCGACGTCGTACCGGCGTTCGAGACGGCGCAAGAGCGCGACGCGGACGTCGTGACGGAGTCCGTTCGCCTCGCGCTGGTCGCTCGTGCGGGCGAGGGCCGTGCGCCGCACCGCGAGATCGACCGCCGCGGCGGCCGCGCCGAATAGCCGGCGAGGAGCTGCTCGCATTTCCGCGCGGAACATAGTGCAACCGGCCGGGGCCGCCACAGTTAATTCTCCGGTGAAAGCCCTCGGGTCGGGGCGGGCGGCCCACGACTTCGCCGTGACATTTCGCCGTGATCAGCAAGGAACTTGTCCCGCGTCGCCGACTGCCGGAAAACACACGACATGATACGGACGCTCCGCTTTCCCCTCTTCCTTTGTCTGGGCCTCGCCGGGTGCATGAAGACGACGAAGCCCGACCCTCTCGCCGACGTGACCGGCTTTTGCGAGGCGTGGGCCGAGCAAGCGTGCAACGCGGACGTCGTGAGCCATTGCTCGGCGGCGAGCGCGAACGCCTGCGTCGCGAAGCAACAAAGCTTCTGCGAGACGCTCGTCCCTGCCTCCAAGTACTCCGAGCAAGGCGCGCTCGACTGTCTCGACGCGGTCGGCAAAGCTTACGAAGACACCGTGCTCACCGCCGACGAGCGCGACACCGTCCTGCATCTCGCCGCGCCGTGCGACAAGGTGTTGTCGGGCCCGGGGAACGAGGGCGACACCTGCACCGTCGAAAGCGACTGCGACACCAACACCGGACTCACTTGCGTGAAGAAGTCGCCGACGGGGAAGGGATATTGTTACGTGCCGAAGATCGTCGGCGGCGGCCTCGATTGCAGCGCCGACAGCGACGTCTGCGACACCGGTTTTTATTGCAGTTCCGATTCGCACTGCATCTCCGCGAACACCTCCGGCGAGACGTGCTCGGCCGACGTTCCGTGCGACCCGGGCTCTCGCTGTTTGACGGCGAGCGGCGCGGCCCTCGGCTCGAGCGACGGCGGCAGCGACAGCGGCACGTGCCAGGCGCGGAGCGCGCTCGGAGAAGCGTGCAGCACCGACGACGACTGCGCGTCCAGCATCTGCGCCGGCGCCAGCTCGACGGCAAAAGGCGCGTGTAGTCAGAACATCGTGCTCTCTTTCACCGATCCGGTTTGCGACGACTTGCGGTGAGGCGCGGCGCGCCGATCCGGCGACTCGACGCGCGTGAGCTTCTGATAGACTCCGGCGCCATGCGAGTCGTCGGGATCGCTGTTCTGGGGCTCTTCTCTCTCGTGGCCGTGGCCGTGGCCGTGACCGCCGCGTGCGACTCCAAACCCGCGCCGAATCCGTTCGAGGAGAAGAAAGACACGGTCGAGCCGCCCGCGTTGAGCGCACCGCCCAAACCCACGGGGCCGCCGGAGTTCAGCGTCGCGGCCGAGGGGCCCAAGGTCGGCTGGACGTACATCATGCTCGACAAGCCCGACGGCAAGCAGAAGCTCGCGGAACAGATCGGCGACAACAAGGAGTACGTCTCCGGCAAAGACGTCAAGGTGACCGCCGATCGGCAAGCGAAGCTCGCGTACGTCGCGGCGATGCTCGACGCGCTCGACGCCGGCGGCGCGACGAGCATCACGGTCGCGACCGATACGCGCCCCGAGTTTGCGAAGACGGTGAAGTTCACGCCGCGAAGCGCCGGTAAATCGGCCCCGTCGTGCAGCGTCGTCGCCAAAGTACTCACCGAACGTCGCAACGCGGTCTGGAGCCTCGCCGGCGGAACGGCCGTACGTAGCCCGAAGGGGCTCGCGGGCCCCGACATGGCCATGACGGAAATGGACCTCACGAACGCCGCTCATCGCTGCAAAGATTCCGATTTCGTCTTCGTGTCGGCGGACGACGACGTCGAGTGGGGTCTCGCGTACGACCTCGCTGCGTCGACGCAGACGCTCGAAAAGGCCAAGCTCGAGCGGGTCATCCTGCTCGAGCCCGCGCCCGTCGCGGGGCGCCCCGTGAAGCTCGAGTAAATCGGCGACGGGCGGTCTACGCTGCTTGACCCGGAGACCGTGCGGCAGCACGTTTCCCGGCCCGAAAGGTCGTGCGGTGGCTTCCCGAAAGACGTCGAAGAAGAAGGTTCGTAAAAAGGCCGCACCCGCCGCGTCGGCTCGCGCAGACGACGAGCGTCCCGAAGGAGAAGAGCCGAGCGACGAGGGCAGCGACGAACCCGCGGACGAGGGCGGCGACGAGCCCGCGCCCGTCGATGCCGGCGAATCGGGGGTCGAGCCGGAAGAGGCCGCCGACGGTGACGTCGAGCCCGAAATCGAGGACGACGCCGAACCGGTCGACGTCGACGTCTCGAACATCCGTCCGGCAAAATCCCGCGGTGGCTCGGGAGCGATCTCGCGCGCCGACCCGCTCGCGCTTTACATGAGCGAGATCCAGAAGCACTCCTTGCTCACGCCGGACGAAGAGCATCGGCTCGCCGTCGACTATTCGAAGAGCGGCAGCGTCGATGCGGCCGCGCGTCTCGTCACCGCGAACCTCCGGCTCGTCGTGAAGCTCGCGTA
>DATBBD010000522.1:0-11667 GCA_036271175.1 Polyangiaceae bacterium
AACGTCGGGTACGCCGAAGTAGGGCCCGCCAGCGGGCGCCCCGTCATTCTCCTTCACGGCTGGCCTTACGACATTCACAGTTACGACGCCGTCGCGCCGTTGTTGGGGTCGAAGGGCTACCGGGTGATCGTCCCGTATCTGCGCGGCTACGGCACGACGCGCTTCCTTTCGAGCGACACGTTCCGCAGTGGCGAGCAAGCCGTCGTGGCCGTCGACATCGTCGCCTTGATGGACGCGCTCAAGATCGACAAGGCCACCCTCGCGGGCTTCGACTGGGGCGCGCGCACCGCCGATATCATCGCCGCGCTCTGGCCGGAGCCACCAAGGCGCTCGTCTCGGTGAGCGGCTATCTGATCACCAGCATCGCGGCAAACGCAAAGCCGCTGCCGCCGGCCGCCGAATTGGGGTGGTGGTATCAGTATTATTTCGCGACGGAACGTGGCCGAGCTGGCTACGACGCGAACCGCACCGCGTTCGCGAAGGTATCGGGCACGACGTCCCTCAGGAAGCCCCGGAGGCGTTCGCGCAAGCCGTCGTGGACGTCGATGGGTGGTCGACTCCGTGATGCTGCGTAATTTCCCGAGCGCGATCGCGCCGGCGGTCGCTCGCGCCGCCGAGGCATCGCTTTCCGGCGCGATTTCTTAGCCGGAGACTTTGCGCGACGGAGGGCCACCGAGGGGGTCGGGGATGAGATGGCTCACGTCGCTCGGAAGTTCGTGGTTCATCTCGCGACGCTTCACGTCGAGGTAGTTCGCCGAGTAGCGGTTCGCTTCGACGAGCACCGGGAGACGACGCTCGACGTTGATCCCGAGATCGCGCAGCGCGACGAGCTTGGTCGGATTGTTCGTCATCAAGTCGACCGATTCGATGCCGAGCGCGCGAATCATGGCAGCCGCGACGTCGTACTGGCGAGCGTCGACGGGAAGGTGCAGGAGCCGATTGGCTTCGACCGTGTCCGCACCGAGCTCTTGCAGCGCGTAGGCGCGGATCTTGTTCGCAAGGCCGATGCCGCGCCCCTCTTGGCGGAGATAGAGCAGTGCGCCGATGCCGCGCCGCGCGATCTCTTCCTGAGCCTTCAGGAGCTGCTCGCGGCAGTCGCACTTGAGCGAGCCGAAGACCTCGCTCGTGAGACACTCGGAGTGAACGCGCACGGCGACGTCGCGCGCGCCGCGCACGTCGCCCATGACCAGCGCGACGTGCTCGTCCGAAAGCCCCGGGAGCGCCGCCGGGTCGTCCCAGCGAAACACGTGAAGCTGGAAAACGCCGTATTCCGTGGGAAGACGGGCCTTTGCGAGCGCTTCCAGACGCAACGCCGAATTTCCCGCAATGGGGTCCCTCGAACCCTTGTGCCCGTTTCGGCTCATTTCATCGCTGCTGGAAGGGACCTGTTTCAACACTACCTCGGAATTTGGGTTCTGCCCACCACCGGTCAAGGCGCCATCGACGCTACGGCCCGGAATTTGTCGCGGTTTCATGAGGGCCGGCGAACGTTTGCCTCGGCACGAGATTCCTGGGGCGGCCCCTTGCACATTGCAATGAGCGCCGTCTCGAGCAGCGCCTGAGGCGGGCGCTTCGAGCCCCCTTTGAGGTCCAAGTCCAGGGTGCTGAGCGTCGCGAGCCACCGTTCGAGCTCGCGCGGCGACAAGTTCCGGCATTGTTGGGCCAGCTCCGCGGCCTTGAAGGGTGGCGCGCCGGCGGCCTTGGCTGCGTCGGCCGGGTTCATCCCGCGCGAGACCGCACCGCTGAACTTGATGAGCTGCCGCGTGGACCACGCCAAAGTGCCGAGGAGCGGCAAGCCACGGTCTTTCGCGTCGTACACCCGCGCGAGCGCCGCGAGAGCGCTCCCGAGGTCGCGGCGGCCCGCGGCGCCGACGAGCTCCCACACGCTCGACGATTTCACTCCGACGATGCACTCGGACACGGCGTCGTCGTCGATCTCCGGCGCGCTGCCGACGTAAAGCGACAAGCGCTCGATCGCGTCGTCGAGGCGTGCGAGATCCGGCCCGGCGAGATCGGCGAGGAGCTCCGCGACGCCGGGGGCGAGCGTCTTTTGCCGGTCCTTCGCGCGTCGTGCGAGCCACGCGGGCAGCATGTTCCGCGGCGGCGTGTCGCATTCGACGACGAAGCCTTCCTTCTTCGCGAGCGTGACGAGGCGACGGCGATTGTCGAGCTTGCCGGCGATGAGCACCAAGGTGGTGCTCGGCGACGGCGCCGCGGCGTATTCCGTGAGTCGATCGAGCGCCGCGCCGCGGCCCTTCGATTCCGACTTGGCCTCGCCCTTCGGTTCCCACCGTTCGATGGACCGCACGACGACCAAGCGTCGCTTCGCCATCATCGGTAAGGTGCGCGCGGCGGCGAGCACCGTATCGCCGTCGACGTCACCCGCGTCGAACTGATCTTCGTTCAGACCGAGATCGGTCGGTCCGATGACGGCCTTGCGGAGCTCGGTGAGGACGATGGACTGGAGATAGCGCTCTTCGCCGAGCACCAAGTAGACGGGCCTGAGCTCTCCTGCCCGCGCTTCTCGAACGGCTTGCTCCGGCAACATCGGGCAAGCGGTGCCGTACGCCTGCGATCGCCCGATGGCAAGTCGGGGTCGCTTGGCTCAGGGCGAGCCGCCGTAGTAAAAGCCGCTCATCGTGCAGGTTCGGCGTGTCGACGGAGCCGGTGCTCTCGGCGCCGACCAGGGAAGCAATCTGGTTGCCATCGGCAACTTCGACGGCGTGCACGCCGGGCATCGCGCCGTGCTGGCCGCCGCGACCCGCGACGCGAACGCGCGCGGTCTGTCGCTTCTTGTCCTCACCTTCGACCCGCATCCGGCGGTCGTGCTCGGTCGCGGCGCACAGCCCGTGCTCACGCCGCTCGAGCGCAAAGTGGAGCTCCTGTGCCGCCTCGACCCGACGCTTCGAGTCGTGGTGGAGCCGTTCACGCATCAACTGGCCGGCATGAGCGCCCGTTCCTTCGTCGAGGATCTTTTGGTGGGGGCACTCGGTGCGAAGGTCGTCGTCGTGGGTCAGAATTTTCGCTTCGGGAAAGGCCGCGCCGGAGATCTCGCCGTGCTCGAGAAGCTCGGCGCCGAGCTCGGGTTCGTCGCGCGCGCCGAAGAGCTCGCCAAGGACGCCGACGGACCCTTTTCGTCGAGCCGCATCCGCGCCTCGATCGCCGCCGGAAATCTCGCCGATGCCGAGCGACTACTCGGACGGCCACACGCCGTGTCCGGTCGCGTCGTGCGCGGCGACGGCCGCGGGCGCACGGTCGGCGTCCCCACCGCGAATCTCGACGGCGTGGTCGAGGCGTTGCCGCCCTACGGTGTGTACGCCTGCGTCGTGGATCGGTTGGCGGACGACGGCACGGCGACGCGGCTCGCCGCCGGCGTCGCGAACATCGGCAATCGTCCGACGGTGAACGCCGGCTTCAGCACCGAGGCGCATCTCTTCGACTTCGACGGCGATCTTTACGGAGCGCGACTCCGTATTCACCTGGTCGAGCGCGTCCGCGACGAGAAAAAGTTCGCGTCGCTCGACGAGCTCGTCCACCAAATCCGGAACGACATCGAGACGGCGCGCCGCGCCACGGAACGACGCGTCCCCGATCCGGCGGCGGGCGCCGCCTGGTACTGAGCGTCGAATCGCCGACGCTTCCGTCGCGAAGGGAACCCGAGGCTCTGCAAATCGAGAAGGGCGGTGCTAGCATCGCGCCCCGTGAACGACGACCCCGTCACCACCGCCTTTCGCTCGGTTCCCCGCACCGGCGTCATCTTCGTCACGACCGAGGCGGTTCGCCGAGGATATTCCGGAAGCGATCCGTCGTGGTGCAACCTCGGCCAGGGCCAACCCGACACCGGTGAGCTCCCTGGGGCCCCCCCGCGGATCACGACGCTCGGCATCGATCCGAGCGACCAGGAATACGCGCCGGTCGCCGGCGTGTGGGAGCTCCGGGAAGCGGTCGCGAACCTCTACAACAAGCTCTACCGGCGCGGGCGAAAGTCCCAGTACTCGGCCGAGAACGTGGGCATCTCGAGCGGCGGTCGCGCGGCGCTCACGCGCGTCGCGGCGAGCATCGGCCTCATCAATCTGGGGCACTTCTTGCCGGACTACACGGCGTACGAGGAGCTGCTCGAGATTTTTCGGGCGTTCACCGCGATCCCCATCTTGCTCGAGGGCGACCGCGGTTACGCCTTTTCACCGCAAGATTTGCGTCGCGAGATTCGCGGCCGCGGGCTCTCCGCGCTGCTCGCGTCCAATCCGTGCAATCCGACCGGCAAGCACGTACGCGGCGATGCCCTGGAAGGCTGGGTCAGCGTCGCGCGCGAGCTCGACTGTACCCTCCTCCTCGACGAGTTTTATTCGCACTACGTCTGGACCGCCGAAGGCGATGCGCTCCCCGTCGAAAGCGCCGCCCGTTACGTCGACGACGTCGACAAAGATCCGGTCGTGATCCTCGACGGGCTCACGAAAAATTGGCGCTACCCCGGTTGGCGCGTCGCATGGACGATCGGGCCGAAGCCGGTCATCGACGCGGTGGCGAGCGCAGGTTCGTTCCTCGACGGCGGCGGTTCGCGCCCGCTTCAGCGCGTCGCGGTGCCGCTCCTCACCGAAGAGCACACCGTGCTCGAGACCCGCTCCATCTCGCGGTCGTTCAAGGCGAAGCGCGATTTCATGGTGCGGCGGCTGCGCGCCATGGGCATCACCATCGACGTCGAACCCGAAGGCACCTTCTACGTCTGGGGCAAGCTCTCGAAGCTTCCGCCGCCGCTGAACGAAGGCATGGGGCTCTTTCGCGCGGCGCTCGAGCACAAGGTGATCACCGTTCCCGGACAATTCTTCGACGTGAACCCCGGCAAGCGCCGCTCGCTCGCCTCGCGGTTCACCGAGTACGCGCGGTTTTCGTTCGGGCCGCCGCTTCCCGTGCTCGAAACGGCGTGCGACCGGCTCGAAGCCGTCATCGCGGACGCGAAGGCGAGGGCCTGAGGTGACCGTCGACCGAGCCACCCTCGACGCACTGGATCGCGATGAGCTGATCGCGGAAGCGCTCAAGTTCGCGGTGCCGCGTCCCGAAGTGATGACGCGCGTCGAGCTCACCGACGAAATTCTCCGGCTTGCGACGCCGAACCCCGTCGAGCGAAAGCGCGTCCGCGGCTGGTTCGGAGTCGCGCGCGAGCTCGTCGCCAGTGTCATCGAGCAGGGGTTGCATCTTCCCGACGCCGCCGCGCTCGTTCGCGGCGACGTCCGCTTCGAGCCGCTCCGGCCGTCGCACGGACCCGTCGCGACGGTTACGCTCGCGGGGATCTACGCCGCACAAGGACACGTCGCTCGTGCCCTCGGCATGCTCGA
The DNA here is from genome assembly GCA_036271175.1 of Polyangiaceae bacterium. Classification (GTDB taxonomy): domain Bacteria; phylum Myxococcota_A; class Polyangia; order Polyangiales; family Polyangiaceae; genus DASZVB01. Next base: position 5,334 of record DATBBD010000522.1, read on the forward strand.
CGACGTGCTGAAGGTCGAGCCCGACCACGGCGTCGCTCAGACGTTGCGCGACCGGCTGACGCGCGCCCACGCTTCGGGTGCACCCGAAGCATCGGTCGATCTCGCGACGCTGCGACCCGTCGACTCCGAGTCCGGCGATCCGCTCAGGGCGTTCGAACCGGAGTCCGACGCGCTGCCGACCGTTTTGCCGGAGCCGCCCGCCGACGCGCCGGCACCGCCGAGCTTCGCGACGATGTCCGAGTTCGCGCCGGACTTCGACTCGGTGCTGGTCCCCGATTCAGACGCCGACCCCGATTCGGACTCCGACGTCGATTCGTCGCCCGGCTTCTCCGCGGAGGTCGACGACGACCCCACGTTGCGTCCTCCGACGAACGGCGCGGCGCAGGGGCAAGCGCACGAACGGCACGGCGATCGCGAGGTGATCGACGACCGCGACGATCCGCTCACGCTCCGTCCTTCGGCGGCCGATTCCGGGGCCGCCAGAGTCGACGGCGCGCCGTCGGTCGATCGAGAACCGGATACCGCGCCGCGTGAGCGACGGCCGAGTCTCGACGGTGACTCGGCGATCCTCGTCCGCCCTGCGCCGACGCGGGCGCTCGTCTATTTCGAGGCCGAGCCCCGCGGAACCGGCTCGTCCGTCGTACTGGCCGTCGAGTGGCGTCTCCACGGCGGCGCCGTCGAGCGCGTGGAGCACGAGGCGGCGATCGGCGGCACGAGCGGCGTCGTCGCATTCGACGGCATCGACGCCAGCGCCGTCGTGCGTGCGGCGCTCGGCGTGCGCCGCGACGGCAAATTCGTGGCTACGGCCGTCGCGAGCGAGCTTCGCCTTCACGACGAAGGCCACGACGTGGTCTGGGTACCGCGGCGTTTCTTGCCGCGCCCCGCCGTCACCGAACGAAGCCTGGGCCCGCTCTTCGCCGCGATTCGCTGAGAGACACAACCGGGCGTCCGGCGCGGCCGACCCATCGGCATGCTCCACGCGCCCCGCCCGGCCGCGTTCGCTCTCGCGCTCTGCGCCGTCGCGGGCACGCGTCCGCTGCACGCCGAGTCGCCCGCGGCGCGGCCCCTTCACGTCGAGTCGCCCGCGGCGCGGCCCCTTCACGTCGATCCCTCCGCGGATTCGGGCACGCCGCATCCGTCGGCCGTCGTGGCGCCGACCGATCCCGGTGCACCCCGCGTCGAGCCGCGGGTCACGCCGCTCCTTGCGCGCGGCGCGGTGCTCGCGGCGCTTCGAGCCGTGCGCTATCCGGAAAAGCAGGCGGCGCTTCGCAGCATGGCGTCGCGGGTACGCACTTCCGGGGCGCTCCCCGAGCTCTGGCTTCGCGCGGTGCGCACGCACGACGACAGCTTGAGCCTCTCGCCCACCACGGGCGACCCGTATCACTTCAGCCAAGTGGGAGGCGTCGGTTACTTTCTCGAAGCGCGGCTCGTCTGGCACCTCGACCGGCTGGTGTTCGACCGCGACGAGGTCGGCGTCGAACGGCTCAGAGCGGAGCGCTCGGACGCCGCGGGGCGGCTCATCAACAAGGTGCTCGAAGCGCTCTTCGCGTGGCAGCGCGCCTTGCTCGCGAAGGACGATTTGAATCTCCCCGACGACGATCGACGCCACGCCGCCATTTCGGCGATGGAGGCGGAAGTGACGCTGGACGTGTTGACCGGCGGCTGGTTCACCGAGACCGTCGGAGAGGCAGCCTTCGCACCGTCGGGTGAGCGCTCAGGGGCCGAGTAGGTGGAGCAATCTTCCGACGATGACGTCGAGCGCCGGCGCGTTGTCGCCGCCCTCGGGGATGATCAGGTGCGCGTGCTCGCGGCTCGGCGCGACGTGGAGACGGTGCATCGGGCGCACCGTGTGTCGATATTGGGTTTCGATCGACTCCATGTCCCGTCCGCGTTCTTCCACGTCGCGGCGGATCCGGCGAAGGAGGCGGATGTCGTCGTCGGTGTCCACGAAGAGACGCAGATCGAGGAGGTCTCGCACCTCGGCAACCGCGAACAAAAGAATGCCCTCGACGATCACGATGGGGCTCGCCGGGACGTGCTTGGCCGCGGCCTTTCGCGTGTGTGACGCGAAATCGTACTGCGGACACTCGATGAAGGCGTCGGTCTTGAGCGCGCGCAGATCCGACGCGAGGCGTGCGTTGTCGAGCGCGCCGGGCTCGTCGAAGTTCACGAGCACGCGCTCTTCGGGAGTCAAGTGGCTGCGGTCGAGATAGTACCAGTCGTGTTCGATCACGGCCGCTCGACCGGGCGGCAACGCGCCGACCAGCTTCTGCGCGACGGTCGTCTTGCCGCTACCGGTGCCGCCGGCAATGCCGACCAGGAAGGGGACCATCCGCGTGCTCTTCGCCGTTTCCAGTGGTTTATCCTGTTTTCTTTACTTGGGGTAGGAATGCGGGGAAAGTCGGGGTGGTTTGTCTCGCACGGTTCGTAAGGACGTTCGCGACTGTGAGAATTTCGCGGGAGGCGAGTGGCGTGCGCCACGCTCGGGTCTCTCGCTCGACGTGACCAATCCGTCGACCGGCGCGGTGATCGGCCGCGTCGGCATTTCGCTCGCCGAAGACGTCGCGGACGTCGTGTCGCGCGCGCGTGAAGCCGCGCGGCCGTGGGCCGAAACGCCGATGAAGGAGCGGGTGCGTCCACTCCGGCGGTTTCACCAACTCGTCGAACAAGGCGCGAGCGACCTGTCGAACCTGGTCGCGATGGAGTCGGGCAAGACCGTCGCCGAGGCGCTCGCGGGAATCGAACGCGGTCTCGAGGTCGTCGAGTTCGCGCTCGGGTTGCCGAACGCCGACGTCGGCGGCGCGCTCGACGTGTCGCGCGGCGTGAGCTGCGAGTACCGGCGCGAGCCGCTCGGCGTGGTCGCCGGGGTGACGCCGTTCAACTTCCCGGCGATGGTGCCGCTCTGGATGTTCCCGATCGCGCTCGCGGTCGGCAACGCGTTCGTCTTGAAGCCGTCGGAGAAGGTGCCGCTCACTGCGTGTCGGCTCGCGGAGCTCATGGCCGAGTCGGGGCTTCCCGCGGGCCTGTTCTCCGTCGTGCACGGCGACCGTCGCACGGTGGAGGCGCTCGTCGATCATCCCGACATACGAGCCGTGGGGTTCGTCGGATCCTCCGCGGCCGCGAAGTCGGTTTATGTGCGCGCCACGACGCTCGGCAAGCGCGCGCTCTGTCTCGGCGGCGCGAAGAATCATCTCATCGTCGCGCCCGACGCCGACGAGGCGATCACGGTGAAGGGCGTCGTCGATTCGTTTACCGGGTGCGCCGGCCAGCGGTGCATGGCCGGGAGCGTCCTCGTCGTCGTGGGTGACGCGGCGCGCTTCGTAACCCCCATCGTCGAAGCGGCAAAGAGCATCGGCGTGGGAACGAAAATGGGCGCCATCATCGACGCCGCGGCGCGCGACCGGCTGGTGCGCGCGGTGGCGAAGGCCGACAGTGACGGTGCGACGGTGCTGCTCGACGGTCGCGACCCACGTCCACCTCCGGGCGGCGAGCGCGGACACTTTTTCGGCCCGACGGTCCTGGACGGTGTGCGTCCGGAAATGGAGTGCGCCAAGGTCGAGCTGTTCGGCCCGATCCTCGCTGTGATTCACGTGCCCACCCTGGACGACGCGCTCGCGCTCGAGCGCGCGAGCCCTTACGGCAACGCGACGGCCATCTTCACGACGAGCGGGGCCGTCGCCAGCCATGTCGTCGATCATGCGACCAGTGGTATGGTCGGAATCAACGTCGGTGTTCCGGTTCCCCGCGACCCTTTCTCCTTCGGTGGCACGAAAGAGTCGAAATTCGGACACGGCGACATCACCGGCCCCGGCGGGGTAGAACTATGGAGTAACCTGAAGAAAGTGACGACCAAGTGGGCGCCGTCCAAAGACGCCAACTGGATGTCGTGACCTTCCGAATGACGATCGAGAAAGCCAAGAAGAAGCAGCCCAAGGCCATCGTGCTCACGTCGCATCCGGGCGGGCACGGTCCGAAGCCGGTCCCCATCCAGTGGGGTGCGGCCGACCCGATGCAGCGCGGGCCGATTATCGGCACGGTCACCAACAAGTCGCAGCGCAACGTGATCGGCACGCACTCCGGCGCTTATTCCGTGTACCGCGCGCTGGCGGTCGCCGCCGGTGCCCTCGATCCGCTCAAAAAGCCGGATCTGACGAACACGGCGCCCACCCATCCCATCGGACCTTTTCCGGCATGGTCCGACCCGAAGCGCATCGTGTCGCTCGACCCCTACGGAGCAGTCGTGAGCGCGGCGTTTCCGAAGTACTTCGCCGATGGCTACGACATTCTTCCGACGATCGCCGTCACCCGCGCGCACATCCGCTTGCCGGAGCTCGAGGACGCGGTCGAAGCGGGACGACTCAAGGTCGACGGCAAAATCCTGAGTGACGGCGGTTCGGTGGTCGTCGTGAAGGCAGCGATCGAGCCGGTCTGGTACTTACCCGGCGTCGCCGATCGCTTCGGGTGCTCGGAGGCCGTGCTCAGACGGACGTTGTTCGAGCACACCGCCGGCATGTTCCCCGAGCTCGTCACGCGTAACGACCTCGAGGTGTTCCTGCCCCCCATCGGCGGAGCGACGGTGTACATGTTCGGCGACGTCGAGAGCATCGCCGATCCGACGAAGCCGCTCGCCGTTCGTGTGCACGACGAATGCAACGGCTCCGACGTGTTCGGGTCCGACATCTGCACTTGTCGTCCGTATCTCACCCACGGCATCGAAGAGTGCACGCGCACGGCGCAAGAAGGCGGCACCGGCGTCATCGTCTACAACCGCAAAGAGGGGCGCGCGCTCGGTGAAGTGACGAAATTTCTCGTCTACAACGCGCGGAAACGCCAGGTCGGCGGCGACAATGCCGCGCAGTATTTCGCGCGCACCGAGTGCGTCGCGGGCGTTCAGGACATGCGTTTTCAGGTGCTGATGCCCGACGTCTTGCACTGGCTCGGCATCACGAAAATCGATCGCTTCGTATCGATGAGCAACATGAAGTACGACGCCGTGGTTCGCGCCGGCATCGAGATCGTGACGCGCGTGCCGATCCCCGACGACTTGATCCCGCCGGACGCCCGCGTCGAAATGGACGCGAAGATGGCGGCCGGCTATTTTACCGAGGGCACGGTCCCCGACGGCAACGAGCTCTCGAAGGCAAAAGGCCGAGCGTTCGACGCATGACCGACAATCCAATCGACAGTAGGGGCGCCGAATCCGAATTTCGTCAGCTGACGTCGCCGGCCGGGATCCGCGAACGTTGCGAGGCGCTGTACGCGCTCGGCGTCGCGGGCAAGCTCGCGCACTTCACGATCGACGAGACGCGGCTCCAGCCCATCGCCGATTTGGTGATTGGGGTGACACGCGAGGCGTACCCGGACGTCACTCGGATCCCGTATCACAGTCGCTGGCGCCACTTTGCCGTCGGCGGCGTCGATCGAGCGGCGAAGTTCGAGGCGAGCATCGCCGATCTTTCGCCGGAAGATCGGCTCGCGGCGCGCGCCGAGCTCGCCATTACCAGCGTGCTCCTCGACGCGGGCGCCGGCGAGCGGTGGTCATTTCGCGAGCCCGGCGGCGGAGGCTATGCGCGCTCCGAGGGGTTGGCGCTCGCCAGCTACCACTTGTTCGTCGCCGGCGGTTTCTCGAGCGATCCGGCGGGCGCGCCGTTCCGCGCGGACGCCGCCGCGCTCGAACGCATGAGCACCGATCGTCTCGGCAAGGCATTCCAGGTCACTCCGGAAAACCCGCTCGTCGGGCTTCCCGGACGCGCTGCGGTCCTCCGCCGGCTCGGCGAGCTGGTTCGAACGCGGCAAGACTTGTTCGGCGGCGACCCGCCACGCCTCGGGCGGCTCGTGACGCCGCTCGTCGCGGAAGCGGCGGCCGCGGGCGGCCGTTTGCCGGCGCGCGCCCTGTTCACCCGAGTGCTCGACGCGTACCGTGCGATTGCGCCGGGGCGTCTCACCGTCGGTGACAAGCCGCTCGGCGACGTGTTCCAGCACTCCGAGCACGGCAAGGTTCCCTTTCACAAGCTGGCGCAGTGGCTCACGTACTCGCTCGTGGAACCGCTGCTCGCGGAGGGCATCGACGTCGTCGACCTCGACGAGCTCACCGGGCTCGCCGAATATCGAAACGGCGGTCTCTTCGTCGACGGCGGCGCGATCGTGCCGAAGCAGCCCGGCGTGCTGAAGGAGACGCACGACGTCGGTTCCGACGTCGTCATCGAGTGGCGCGCGCTCACCGTCGCGCTGCTCGATCGCGTCGCGGAACGGATGCGCACCGAGCTCGGCCTCTCGCGGGAGGCCCTTCCGCTCGCGAAGGTGCTCGAAGGCGGCACCTGGCGCGCCGGGCGCA
>DATBBD010000523.1:0-3498 GCA_036271175.1 Polyangiaceae bacterium
GATCCCCAAATGTTGGGTGGGTGTACCCAACGACTTTACTTCAAGAGCCCGCGCATCACGTCGCGCGTCAGGCGGAGCTCGCGAGCTGCGGCGCTGACGTTACCGAAGTTACGTTCGACAGCGGCGCAGGCATCAGCCTTGGTGACGCGAGCGACGGGCGCGGCGACGGTCGGCGCGAATGCCTCGACGACGGAGCCGCGCAGGCGCAGCGTCTTTCCGCGTGAGTCAGCCATCGCGGCGCGGAGCGCTTTCGCGAGGGCGCGCACGTTGCCCGGATACGTCCGCAAGAGGAGCGACGTCATGAGCTCCTGGTCGACGCGGATCTCGTGGCGGCGCCGCCCTGGGTACACGAAGCGCTGCGCGGGGCTGCCGACGACGGACGCAGCGGACAGGAGCAGGTGGCGCACGAGCAGCGGGATGTCCTCGCGGCGCGCGGCGAGAGACGGGATCGCGATCTCGTGCGGACAGCGCTCGACGAAGTCGATGAGGACGCCGTCGAGCGGTTTGTTGGTGGCACAGACGAAGCGGACGTCGGCTCGGCTCGAGTGCGAATCGCCGCCGCGCTGGTAGCTCGCGCCCGGATCCATCGCGCGCAGGAACGCGGCGAGTAGCTCGCCTTCGACCGCGCCAACCTCGTCCAGAAAGAGCGTACCCTTCGCGGCCTCCTCGAGCAGGCCGACGCGCTCGGGCGTGCCGACATTCGGCCAGTCCTTGCGATTGCCGCCGAGGATCACGCTGACGAGCGTCGGCGCAATGGCGGCCACGTTGCAGTCGACGAACCGCGCGCCTGCGCGCTTCGATATCGCGTGAACGCCGTGCGCCACGAGCTCCTTGCCCGTGCCCGTCTCGCCGTGGACCATGACGTGCTCGTCGAACGCGCCGACGAACGCGATGCGCGCGCGAAGCCGCCACGCCTCCGGGCCTTCACCGACGATGCCGAGCGCATCCGCCTCGCCGAACGCCTTCACCGGATAGCCCGCGACGCGCGGAAACGTTCGCGGCCGTGGCCGATAGAGGAGCGTCGAGTGGCCGACGATCTCGATCACGTGCGTGCCGGTCAGCTCGGCAGACTTCGTCTCGACACCGTCAACGCGCATCGCGAGGCGCCCTACCCGCTCGACGCGCGGCACATCTCCGCGAAAGTCGAGCGCGACTTGCTGTCGTGAGAGCGTGTCGCCCGAGAGCGCCCCCGTCGGCGTCGATTCGCCGCCGCGGACTCGAGAAAAGCCGACGTCGTCGAGCTCCTTGTCGCTCCGTCCGACGAAACATACGCCGCTCGTTTCGATCACGGCCGACTCTCCGACTCGCTCGGGCTCGTTCTCGTTCCACTCGAGCGTGATCGCCGCGAGCTCGCGGTCGTCTGATTTTTCCTCTCCGTCGATGCTCCGCACTGATCCGACGGGCACCGTCGTGTCGCCCTTCCGATTCATTCGATCACCCTCCTATCGAAACGATGCGACGTCGCGTCTCGGGACTGGTCCGTCGCATCTGCGGACTGGTCCGTCGCATCTCGGAGACCATCGCGATCGGTCTTCCGAGCATCGTTCGGCTTTTCATCAGCATCGCGATGCTCTCCGGGAACCGGTGTCGGCGTCCGAAGAGACGAGCGACGGATCCGGTCAGTCGCCGGTGGCTTCCAAAGACCCGGGCGACCCTGTCCGAGAGAAGCGCGCGCTCATCCTTCAGTCGGCGTCGCACGCGAAACGAGCGCGCTGTCTCCTCAAGGAGACGCGCGCCGATCTTTTCGTCGCGAGCTCGCATCGCGCGCGCGCGAGCGAGACAGAAATTCGCTCGACCGATGCTGTCGGGACTGCGAGCGATGCTCAAAAGAGCGCGAGCGATGGGCTCTCGACGCGCCACGTGATCGAGGAACGCACGACCGTTGGTGAATGAATACGGTCCCTTTCGGGACGTATTACCTGACGCCGAGACGTGGCTCTCCTCGTCACGTGGCGAGGAGCGCGGAGTGGATCGGGATGCGGCTCGCCGAGCTTCGCCGGAAGGCTGGGCTGAAGCAGATCGAGATCGCCAAGAAGCTTGGCGTCGGCCTTCGCTACTACCAAAGCGTCGAGTACGGCGGAAAGAACGTCACCTGTGCCGTCATCGATGACGTGCTCTCCATTGTCGGCGCGACGCCCGCCGATCTCGTCGTGCTCGAGAACCCACGCACGAAAGCGCGTCCAGGTCGGCCAAAAGGGACGAAGAACACATGACAAAGTCGAGGCCGTACCCGTGAGCCGTGTCCGCCGACTGAGCCCGCAATGCTGATGGCGGTGCAATGCAAGCGGTGCCGCGTCGTCCTCATCGCCGAAAGCGCCGCCATCCGGCCTCACATGTTTCGGGAGCACGCGAAGCATTGCCCGCCGTGAGCGATCCCGGCGCCCACGTCGCCGCGCGCTACTCCGTCGTCCGGAGCGCCCGCTGGAAGGACGTCGCGCGCGTCCACCTCGCGAAGCAACCGCAGTGCGTCGCGTGTCGGCACCCCGGCGCGCCCGTCTGCGTCCACCACATCTTCCCGTTTCACTTCTGCGTCGTGCTCGGGCGCCCGGATCTCGAGCTCGACGAGCGCAACCTCGTCACGCTTTGCGGCGAGAGCGACGTCCACGGCGCCGGCGATCACCATCTCCTCCTCGGGCACTTCGACGACTACGAGTCGATGAACCTCCGCGTGCGCCGCGACGCCGAGCACGAGCTCCACGGGATGACCGCCACTCAGCTCAAGGCGAATGCGAAATGGATCGCGCTCGCGCGTAGCCGGCGTCCGCATTTGGGGGCGATGGACGCGCAGATGCGGGAGGAATTTCGGGCGCTGATGGACGAGACGTTTCCGCAGCGTTAAGGCGAACTATCGCTGGGAGCACGCCGCCGAACTGCGCACAAGCTGCTGGTCGTCGCGCAGACTGCGTCATGCTACCGTCTCGATGATCGAGCTGGAGGCGTGAGATGCAAAGCCGTAGTTTGGGGTGGGTTGCATGCGTGATGCTGGCGGGTGGGTGCGGGAGCTCACCACCCCCTCCACCAACGGCGACGGTCTGTAACAACGCGATCCTCGCCAGCGGCTGTCACGTGGGGCATTGCACACTGTCCTCTGCAGCCAATCCGCTTGCCGCCAACGGGACGCTAACGTTGACGGAGACAGCGGTCGGAAGCGACCTCGCGAGCGACACTGTCTCGTCTACACTCTGCCAGGTAACTCTGCCCGTGCAGGCCGCCGCTGGGCAGATCGCACTTTCGATTTCGATGGACCAGGCACCGCCGGCGGACGCAGTCATTTTCGACTGGAACAACAGTCTTGCGACTGCAGTACCAACGACCGCGGAAACGAAGTCCGTAAGCACCCTTCTGCCCGGTTCTGGCACGTTCGGTGTCACCCATGCACCCGGGGCGGTGGGCTTCACCGGTGACATCGGCGCGCCACCACTCTCCTCCGCCACGCTGCCGGACTCGCTAAGAAATCTCGAAACGAGCACCTTCACGTCGGCATTCTTCGACGGCCAG
>DATBBD010000524.1:0-5086 GCA_036271175.1 Polyangiaceae bacterium
TCGGCGCTACTCGGCGCGGGGGGTTACTCGGCTGACGTGAATGGCGGGCTCGCTTATCTCGCGGCGGCGAAGGATCCGAACGGCAACTTCGGCTCGACGCAAGCGACCGTGTGGGCGCTGCGCACCCTCTTGCTCGCGGCGACCAAGGGCACCGAAACCGCCGTGGGCACGGTCGCGGTGAGCGTCGATGGGACACCGTTCACGAGTGTCGCGATGACGAAGGCGCAAGGCGACCTACTCACGACCGTCGATCTGTCGACTTTGGCGACGGCGGGAAATCACCAAGTGACGCTCGCGTTCAGCGGACAGGGGCAGCCGAGCTACGAGCTCGTCGATCGCTACAACCTGCCGTGGGCGTCCGTGCCGGCGGATACGGGTCCGCTCGCGCTCGCGGTCACGTACGACAAAACGACGCTCCGATTGAACGACACCGTGCAAGAGACCGTCACCGTCACCAACACGACGCCGCAGACGGAAAACATGGTGCTCGTGACGGTCGGCGTTCCGCCGGGGTTCTCCGTCACGACGGCGGATCTCGACGCTTACAAGACGTCAGGGGTGCTGAGCCAATACGAGCTCACCGAGCGACAGCTCACGCTGTATCTCACCACCGTCGGGCCGAACGCGACGTCGGCGTTCACGTATCACCTCGTTGCGACCATGCCGGTTACCGCATCGGACGGCGGGGGCCAGGCATTCCTCTACTACCAACCCGACCAGAAGGCGTCGGCGGCTGCTCAACAGATCCTGGTCACGTCCGGATGAAATTCGACGCTGCGATCGTCGATGAATGGGTTCGGCGTGCGAGCGCTAATTGTCGTTCCAGCGGTTCATCGCGTCGAGCCCGAGACTTCGGCCGAGGGCGTAGTCGCGTCCGAGGGCGTCCTTGTCACGACTCGTGCGCTTCGTCGCGAGCGGTTCGGGCGGCGCGATCTGCACGATGGTGCAATCGGGCGGCGGCGCGAGCATGAACTCGACCGAACGACGATACGTCGCGGGCGATGTTTGCATCGCGCGAACGAGCGCCGCCCTGTTGCGAAACAGGAACGGCATGGCGCGACTCTCGAATCCCGGTTTCTTGAAGAATGCAGCGGGCCGTGAGCGCACGACGACGATGCGCCGCGCGCCGCGCCGATAGGCTTCCTCGACGGGAATGGGATCGGCGACGCCGCCGTCGACGAGGGGTTCGTCTCTCACGACGATCGTCGGCCGGTACAGCATGGGGAGCGCGCACGAACCCTTGAGGACGTCGAACATGTCGTGCTCGGCCGGACGCAGGTAGACGGGGGCGCCGCTGGCCGCGGACGTCGCGACCACGACGAACTCGGTGCTCCCGCCCACGACGCCGCTCACGTTCAGCGGATCGCGCAGGGCGAGCTCGTCCCAGAGCCAGTCGAGGTCGACGATCGAGCCGCCGCGGAGAGCGCGCAGCGGATCGATGAAATCGCGCCGGGTCATCAAGTCGAAGTACGCACGGTAGTTGCGCCCGCGCTGGCCGCCGAGGTGCGACGCGAGATTGCACGCGCCGGCCGAGACGCCGAGAGCCAAGTCGAACGGATGGAACGCATGCTCCAGAAACACGTCGAGCACGCCTACCGAAAAGACGCCGCGCATGGCGCCCCCTTCGACGATGAGGGCCGTTTTCTCACGGGACATGGCGCCGGGTTCTAGCACGTGCCGGGCGCGAGACGCCGAGGGACACTCACGCTTCGCCGCCGAGAGAGGCGTGGTCCCAATACGTGACGGCGCCCTCGTGCCAGGCGACGAATCGGGCCGCGCCGTCTTGCGACACGACGATCGCGAGTGCGTCATGGAACTGCGCGCAGAGTCGGTACGCCGAGCGGTGGCGTGTGCCTTCGGAATCGACGCGCTCTTCTTCTCTCGTCGTCGCTTCGAGATCGAGGGCGCGGAACACGCGGTCGACGTTCGGCATGTCTCCGCCGATTTCGGCGCCGAACCCGAGAAATTCGAGGCGCGGCGTGACCACGACGGCGCCGTCGACGTCCGCGAGCGCGGCGAACAAGTGCGCCACTTCGATCAGCGATTCTTCGAGCGCCGCGATCTTGCGGGACGCGTGATACGCCTCCCACCCGACGGGCGGCCCGTCGGGGTCGCCGTCCGCCGCCAGGGTGCTCACGAGCTCGAAGAGGAGCGAACGGTGGCGGCGCCGCGGCTCCTCGTCCGCGAACGTGTACTTGAGGCGGACATATCTACCCTCGCCGATCCCGCGGATGCACTCGGGGGGCAAGACGAGCACCGCGCCGCCGTGATGGCCCGAGCGAATGGTGGCGACGAGGCGCCGAAACACCTGTTGCGCCATCGAACGAATGACATCGGGTCGTACCCTCGCCCATCGCCTGCCCGCGTTTCGTTCGCCTTCGGTGAGCAAGTCGCGAAACTCGTCGCGGACGTTCCCGAAGCGTTCGCCGAGCCACGCCGACGCGAACACATCCATCGTCGTGTCGGTGAGGCGGCCGCCGCGGAGCTCGGCGATCGTCGTCGAACCGCAGGCCACCGCGACTCGGCCGGGGCCCGAGACCCGGACGACGAGGGCGCGCGGCATGGGGGCGGGGTCGGCTCTCATTCCGTGTGCCGCGACGAGCCACCGCGGACCCGATTGAATGATGCCCCAGATCGCGAGCTTTCCGTCGTCGTCGAGGCCGACGCCGATCAGCGCACGTTGATACTTCGCGGCCCGGAACAAGCGCCGCACTTCGTGGTCGCTGAAGGGTCGCAGCGAAGCGAAGCGAAGCCGGTGAAATCCGGTGGGCGGGCCGCCATCGACGGGGAGCGCCTCCGGTTGAATGAACAGCAGCCGACACTGTACGGGTCGCGACTCTTCGCTGAGGAGCGACGCTTGATACGCCGTCGAGAGGAGCTCGTCGAGGATGTCCCGTCGCGGCAACGGGGTCGCGTCGTTGGGCCATCGCTGTCGCGCGAAGGCACCGAGCTCGGCAGGATAGGCGGGAGGCATGGCTTCGGACATCGACGAACGGCTCCGTGAGGTCACGCATGATAGCGGACGGCTTTCGACGAGCCCTTCCTTAAGTTTCGCCCGAACGAGTCGATGAGCTTCCCAGCGCAGTGCAGGAGGGTCGACATGGATTTCCAAGATTCGACGGCGGATGCGAGCAGAAACATTTGGATGCCCGGCGCGTCCGACCGAGCCGCTCTGCCCGACGCGCCCGAGGTCGCCGAGTGCCCGGATGTCGACGCGCTGACCCGCGAACAACGGCGCTCGCGACGAAAACGTACGGTGCGTTCGCGGAGCATCAGCGTGCAGCGGCTTGCCGGAAGCGATACGGAGTCACGGCAACGTCGAGCGACGCGCATCGAAGACGGCCGGCCTTCGTCGCGCGGCGAGTGCATCGGCGGACCGCGACCCTGTCCGTTCGTGTCGTGCAAATATCACCTGTACATCGACGTTTCGCCCCGCACCGGCTCGATCAAGTTGAACTTTCCCGATCTCGAAGTGTGGGACTTGTCCGAGTCGTGCGTGCTCGACGTTGCCGACCGCGAAGGGAGCGCCCCGGAGCACCTCGGCCTGGTGATGAATCTGACCCGCGAACGGATCCGCCAGCTCGAGGTCAGCGCGTTCGCGAAGATCGAAGCCTTGCGCGACGCGGTGGCGCTCCGCGAGTTCGTGGACGGCGACGGCGCGGGTTGAAGCAACCGCCACCTGGGGTGCGCGATCAGACGGCGAGCACGATTTTTCCGAGGTTCAGGTTCGCTTCCATCCGCTCGTGCGCCTTCACCGCGTCGGCGAGGGGAAACACGCTGTCGATGAGCGGCTTGAGCGCGCCGCTCGCGATGAACGGCAAGGTTTCGCGGATGAACGCCTGCGTGACGACGATTTTTTCGCTCACGTCGCGCGAGCGCATGACGAGACCGAGGAGCTGGTAGCGGCGGCTCATGAGCTGCGCGAAGTTCACCTCGGCGCTCGCGCCGCCGAGAACGCCGATGGAGATCACTCTGCCGCCGATCGACAGACACGACGCGTGCTTCTGCCAATACGACGCGCCCACGAAATCGAGCACGACGTCCGCGCCCTTGCCGTCGCTGAGCTTTTTCACGGCATCGACGAAATCGCCGCTCTTGTAGTTGACGACGACGTCCGCGCCGAGCGCGGCGACCCACGCGAGCTTGTCGTCGGAGCCCGCCGTCGCGACGACGCGCGCGCCGGTTTGTTTGGCGAGTTGGACCGCGGCCGAGCCGACGCCGCCCGCCGAGGCGTGAATCAACACGACGTCGTTCGCCCGCAATCGCCCGAGGGTGAACAAGGCTTCGCGCGCGACGAGAAACGCCTCGGGAACGGCCGCCGCCTGTTCGAAGCTGAGCGTCGCCGGAACGGGGATGAGCATCTTTTCCGGGACGAGCACGCGCTCGGCGTAACCGCCGCCGGGTAGTAACGCCATGACGCGATCGCCCGGCGCGACCGAGCTCACCCCCGCGCCGAGCTCGGCGACGACGCCCGCGCACTCGAGCCCGAGGATGTCCGTCTCCCCTTTGGGCGGCGGGTAGAAGCCGCGCCGTTGGAGCAAATCGGCGCGGTTCAACGCGGTCGCTTTCACGTCGACCAGCACGTAGCCGTCGCGAACGGCCGGCGCCGTCACTTCGCGCAACTCGAGCTTCTCTGGACCGCCGGGCTCGACGATGACGATGGCCTTCATGAACCCTGCTTACCAAAGCGAGCGCGACGGCGGAGCAGGTTTTTGTTAGGGAGGGGCATGCGCGCCGTCGTCGTCGATCATTTCGTTTCTCCGAGCGAGCTCACCGTGCGCGACGCGCCCGAGCCGGTCATCGGCGCGAGCGAAGTCTTGGTCGACGTTCGCGGCGCCGGCGTGAATTTTTTCGACACCTTGATCGTGCAGGGGAAATACCAGGAGAAGCCGCCGTTTCCGTTTTCTCCTGGGGGGGAAATCGCGGGCGTCGTGAGCGCCGTGGGCACGGACGTGTCCGGCGTGCGCGTCGGCGATCGCGTCATGGGTCACCTCGGGCACGGTGGGTTCGCCGAGCGCGCGCGGGCTCCCGTCGACGTATTGCAACCGATCCCCGAGGGCATGTCGTTCGAAGAGGCGGCCGGGTT
>DATBBD010000525.1:0-8186 GCA_036271175.1 Polyangiaceae bacterium
GCCGCGGACATCATTCCTTCGGCCGTCGATCCACGCAGCGAAATGTCCGTCGCGTACGACGCCGAGGCTGGCTCGTTCATCATGATGTTCGTGAACATGGTCGACGGCGGGATCCGCCTCTATCAATCGCCGGCCGTCACCGGACCCTGGAGCGAAGTCCTGTTCGACACCTTCTCGCTTCCGAACACGCTCGACGGCGGGTCGACGCAATCGGGTGGCCAGAAGACGTACGCCCCTTTCACGAACGACCAGCTGCTCGTCAACGGCGGCAGGGACGTCTACTACACGCTCTCGGAATTCACGCCGGTCTACAACGTCGGGCTCTGGCACTACGCCATCACCGCGTCGTCGCCGTCCGCGATGTGTAACTGAGCCCAAGCGAATCGCGTCGTCTTCGGTCGCGGGTTGCCCACCCCGCGACATGCTCGGCGGCGACGGTGCGCGTCGAGGAACGCGCGCGCCGCCTGCGCGTGTCGCCGCGCCTCCCCGGCGTCATCCTCGGCGGCCGCGCCGCCTGCGGGTGCCACGGGAGGGGCACCCGGAGCTTTAGCTTGCGCGGGGGCCGGGGATGAGGCTGATTCCCGCCCGTGATTCGTCTCGACTCGGTCAGCAAGCGCCACGGGCGGCAAATTTTGTTTCTCGAAGCGTCGGCGGCGATCGAGCGCGGTGAGAAAGTCGGACTCGTCGGACCGAACGGCGCGGGCAAGACGACCGTGTTCCGATTGGTCACGAAGGAAGAAGAACCGGACGGTGGACAGATCGCCGTCGATCGCGGCGTGGCCGTCGGTTACTTCAGCCAGGACGTCGGCGAGATGCGCGGCAAGAGCGTGGTCGCCGAGACGATGGACGGCGCGGGGCCGGTGTCGGCCATCGCCGCCGAGCTCTCGGAACTCGAGCACGCGCTCGCCGATCCGGCGCGGGCCGACGAGCTCGACGACTTGGTGACTCGCTTCGGCGATCTCCAGACTCGCTACGAAGAGCTCGGCGGTTATGCCCTCGACGCGCGTGCGCGCGAAATTCTCGCGGGCCTCGGCTTCGCGGCGGAGACCATGGACGGCGACGTCGGCGCGCTCTCCGGCGGTTGGAAGATGCGCGTCGCGCTCGCAAAAATTCTACTGCTTCGGCCGGACGCGCTCCTCCTCGACGAACCGACGAACCATCTCGACATCGAGTCGATCCTCTGGCTCGAGGAATATCTGAAGAACTTCGAAGGCGCCGTGCTCATGACGTCGCACGATCGCGAATTTTTGAATCGCCTCGTGACGAAGATCATCGAAATCGACGGCGGCGATCTGGTCACTTACTCCGGCGATTACGACTTTTACGAACGTCAGCGCACGTTGAACGAGGCGCAGGCCGAGGCGCAGTACGAACGGCAGCAAGCGATGCTCGCCAAGGAGCAGCGGTTCATCGATCGCTTCAAGGCGCAGGCATCCAAGGCGACACAGGTGCAGTCGCGCGTGAAGAAGCTCGAAAAGATCGAGCGCGTCGAGCCGCCGAAGCGCCGAAAAACGCTCTCGTTCACGTTTCGGCCGGCGCCGCGCTCCGGCGAAGACGTCGTGGTGCTCGATGGGATCGACAAGCGATTCGGCAAACGGGTCATCTACGACGGGTTCGACTTTCGCATTCGCCGCAAGGAGCGCTGGTGCGTGATGGGCGTGAACGGCGCCGGTAAATCGACGCTCTTGAAGCTCATCGCGCAATCGGCCGAGCCCGACGCGGGCACGGTGACACTCGGCGCGAACGTCAAGGTCGGCTACTTCGCGCAGCACGCGATGGATTTGCTCGAACCGACCGGAACGGTGTGGACCGAGCTCATCGGCGCGTTCCCACTCGCGACCCAGGGTTCGCTCCGCACGCTCGCCGGCGTGTTCGGCTTCTCCGGCAACGACATCGAGAAGAGCTGCCGTGTGCTCTCCGGCGGTGAAAAAGCGCGCCTGGTACTCGCCAAGATGCTGTACGACCCGCCGAATTTCCTCGTCCTCGACGAACCGACGAACCATCTCGATCTCGCCACGAAGGAAATGCTGATCGGCGCGCTCGCCGGTTTCGACGGCACGATGCTCTTCGTCTCGCACGATCGGCATTTCCTCGGCGCGCTCTCGAGTCGCGTGCTCGAGCTCGGCGCGAACGGCCCGCATTCGTACGGGGGCGGCTACACCGAGTACGTCACCGTCAGCGGACAAGAAGCGCCCGGCGTGCGTCGCTGACGGCAGGCTCGCCCGCTCAGCGCGATTCGTACACGTTGCCGGCGGGGAGCTCGACGGCGGTCAAGAAGCCGCCGTTGCCGCAGCCGGTGTCGATGCCGATGACGCATTCGCCGGCCCACAGATCCGTCGGATCTTCCGGTGTGTAGCCGGACAACTCGGGCGGCAGATACTCGGTGCGCGTGTGGCCGAACACGACGCGTTTGCCGCGGTAGTTCGCGAAGAAGTCTTCGTCGCGGAGCCAGAGGAGCGCGATCGGCGCTTTCACGTCGCGCGGGTGCAAGAACCCTTCGGGTCCACGCGGAAGGCCGGCGTGCACGTAGATTGCGTGGTCGTCCTCGTACCAGTAGGGGAGCGAACGAAACCAATCCACGACGTCCGGCGGGAAAAAATCGCCGGTCTGAATGAGCATGCGCTCCTTGGCGAGCGGCAGCTCTTCTTCGCGCGCGAGCTTCCCGCCGGTGAACGAGCGAAACGTCTGGAGGCAACCGTTGGTCGGCGGTGACACGAAGCCGTCCCAGCCTTCGTCGATCACGCGGAGCCAGCCGTCCTCGTGATTCCCGCGAAGCGCGACGACCTTGGCCTTCGTTTCGTTCGGCAAGGTGCGCACGAAGTCGACGACCTCCTTCGAATGCGGGCCGCGATCGACGTAGTCGCCCATGAACACCACGGTGTCCTCGGCGTCGAGCGCGGGGAGCTGCGAGAACAGCTTGAAGAGATGTCCCGTCTCCCCGTGGATATCGCCGATCGCGAACGTCCGCTGCGCCACCTTGCCATCATGGCAGAGCTCGCCGGGAAAAGAAAAGCGTCTCCCCCCTTCCCTTCCCCGAGGACGATCGCTAGATCTCACAGCGGAATTTGGCTCGAAATCGAGCGAAAGCCCGAGATGTCGCCCGGATCGGGCGAGCCGGTCGCTCCGACCACGAGAATCGAAAGCCATGGCCCGAGGTAAGTCAAAAGACCAAGGGGTGGTTGCGGCGAACCGAAGAGCGACCTTCGACTACGAGCTCGGCGATCGCTACGAAGCGGGGCTCAGTCTCCTCGGGAGCGAAGCGCGGTCGCTGCGCGTGAACGGCGCGGACGTCTCGACCGCATGGGTGAGCATCGATGGGCGCGGCGAAGCGCACGTGAAGGAGATGCGCATCCCGGTCTTGAACCACGCTGCCTTCGGTCACGAAGAGAGGCGAACGCGGAAGCTCCTCCTGCATCGCGAGCAGATCGACACCATCAAGGGCCTGATCGAACGCGAGGGCATGACCTTGGTCGTCACCAAGTGCTACTTCAAGGAAGGCCGCGCGAAGCTCGAAATGGCCGTCGCGCGCGGCAAGAAGAAGCACGACAAGCGGCAAGCCCTGCGCGCGAAGGAAACGGAAAAAGAAGCGCGCCAGGCGATGCGGCGGGGGCGCTGACGGCGTGTCCCTCACCCTCACCCTAGACGGCGGCGGCGGCGCCGCGGAAATTCGCGAAAGCGACGGGGCGTTCGTCGTTTTGTATTCCGCGACGGCGTGGCCGCCGGGGTCGCTGCTTTCCGGCAGTGCCAAAGAGACGAGCCGGCCTTATCGAGTGAAGGTGCGCACTTGCCGGCGGATGCCGCCAGAGACAGCTCCCGCGGCGACCGGCGCGGCGGACTTGCCATTTCGCGTCGAAGGCCGCTTCGTCGATATCACCCGCGAACAACGGGACCTCTTGGCCGCGATCCTCCGCCCATGACCCCCGACGAGACGCTCACCGGCGAACACAAGGACCTCTACGACGAGGCGCGCGCCGGCATCGAACGGCTCGCCGCGCATTCGTCGGGTCCGATGGACGACGTGGTGTTCCTGGTTGCGGACGCCGACAGCGCGCTCGGCAAGGTCATCATCGGGCTCGGCGTTCCGAGGCCGGCGCGCCGGCGCTCGGTCGTCATGCCGCTCACGCGGGCCGACGCGGTGCGCGCCGCCGGTCCACTCACCGGGCCGAGCCTAACGGCGAAGCTCGAGAATCATCCGGGTCCCGTCGTCCTCGTCATGGCCGGCGGCACGGCGCGCCTCGTCGGGCTTCCGCCCAAATAACGGCGTCACGGCGTGCTCGGAGCAGCGACGCGTCGGCGCTTTCGCGCCGTCGACGCGACGCCGAGACACGCCGCGCTCGCGATCGCCGCAATGATGAATCCGAGTGGCGCCTGCGCGCGGCCGGCGGCAAACACGAACGAGGACCATCCCAGGGGAATGAGCGCGTCGAGCGGGCTCATGCGGCCGCGCGCGCGTCGCGCCGCCACGATGACGACGAGGCTCGCAACCGGCGCGAACAGCACTATCGGAGCGCGCACGGCGCCGAACAGCGAAGCGAGCCCGAGCGCCGACCACAGAGCCCAGACCACGAGCGGCCATCGCATCGCGAGAAAGTAGAAGCGAAGGTAAGCGCCGAGCCACTTGGCGACTCGAAAATTGCTCTGCCCCGCGGTGCGGTCGGTCCACGTCACCGGAACCTCGTCGACCGCGTAGCCCCCGAGGTGCGCCTTCACCGTCGCCTCGAGGCCGAGCGTGAACCCGGTCTGGCTCTCGAGCTCCACCTCGCGAAGGAGTCGCGGGCTGAAGCCGCGAAAACTGGTCGTCGCGTCGTGCGTTCCGACGCCGGCCAGGTAGTAGAGCGAAAGCCCGGCCATTCGCGACAGCAACGTCTTGACGGGGGGCCCACCGATCTGACGTCCGCCCGCCATGTAACGCGAACCGCTCACGATGTCGGCACCGCCGCGGATCTTCTGCGCCATGACGGCGATGGCCGGCGGAGGATCGGAGAGGTCCGCCATGGTCACGACGATGGCGTCGCCGCGAGCCGCGTGGAAGCCGGCTCGCATCGCGCACGACGGCCCCGGTCCGAGGCTGTTCTTCACGTAGCGCAGCGCGAGCGGCTTCCGCGGGAGAGCTTCGATGGCCGCGAGCGTCGTGTCGTCGTCGGAGTCGTGACAGATGAGGATCTCGGTGTCGACGCCCGGAAGGCCGCGTTCGAGCCCGTCGAGACACGGTCCGATGTTCTCGTGCTCGTTGCGCACGGGAATGACGATGCTCACGAGACCGCTCATGGCTTCTTCGCGCGGACGAGAAACTGCGCCCCGAGAACGCGCCAGATGGGCGGAAAGGCTAGGTAGAGCCGGACGAGCCACGGCGCCTGAGGAAGCGCCGAGCGCGTCGTGTAGGGAAGAAATTTCGCCTCGGAGTCGGTCACTCGAAAGCCGCGGGTCTCGAGGAGCTCGTGGAGCGATCGGTCCGAGATCGCGACGTGGTGATCCCAGAAATCCCAATACGCGCCGGGAACCGCCCGCACGTTGGGGCCGAGCGCGATGAAGTGGCCGCCGCGCTTGAGCACGCGAAAGACCTCGTCGATCATGCCCTCGACGGCGGCCTTGTCCGGCAAGTGCTCCATGAAGTTGCTGGAAAACACGACGTCGACCGTGCCGTCGCCGATCATCGAGAGATGCGACGCGTCGGCCTGATGGAACTCGATGCCCGGCGCGAGGTGTTGCCGCGAATCGGGGTTCAGGTCGACGCCGATCCGTCGTGCGCAATCGACGTGGTTCAAGAACTCGCCGAACCCTGACCCGACGTCGAGCACCGTATCGGTGGGCTCGACCCATCGCTGTAGCCGATGCTCGACGATGACGCGCCACACCTCGGATTTTCGTCCGCGCGCCGACTCGTCGAAGCGGCGGCCGTAAATGCTGCGGACGACGTCCGCCGCGGAGCGACGTCGGTCGTTTTCCATTTAGATGAGCCCGCTCGCGATGGCCTGGCGTATCCATGGGATCACTTCGTCGAGCATGTCCGAGAGCGATGTCTGCGCGCGAAACCCGAGGACGCGCTCCGCTTTCCGGGTGTCGGGGATCCGCCTCTGAACGTCGTGCTCGAACGGCGTGTCGTGAACGAGCCGGAGGGGCCGATCGCCGTGCACCTTCTGCCAGATGACACTTGCGAGCTCGCGCACGTTCGTGCCGACGTCGGTCGATAGGTTGAAGTCGTCGTTGACCGTGGCGTCGCTCTCGAGAGCGAGGCGAATGCCGCGAGCGAGGTCGCCGCCGTACGTGTAGTGACGCACCTGCTCGCCGTCGCCGAGAATGTGCAGCGGGTCCTGACCCTTCAGCGCCTTCTGACAGAGGTCCGGCACGACGTGACTCATCGCGAGCTTCACGTTGCCGGAAGGAATGTCGGCGTCGCCGAGCGCGCGCGCCTCGCCGATGCCGACGCAGTTGAAGGGCCGAGCGATCGTGTACGGAAGGCCGTATTGCTGGAACGCGCCCTGCGCGAAGTACTCGCAAGCGAGCTTCTGGAACCCATAGGTCGACGACGGCGGCGGACAGACTCGTTCGTTGCCTTCCGGCGTCGGGAAGACGGTCGAATTTTCGAAGACCATCGACGACGAAACGACCACGATGCGCTTCAGCGTCTTGTCGCGGTAGAGGCGGAGCGCGGCGTCGAACGTGGAAGCGACGATGCGCTCGTTTTCGGCGAGGAGATCGTAAGCGTACTTGTGAAAGTAGGAGATGCCGCCAATCTTGGCGGCGGCGGCGATGACCACGTCCGCACCGGTGCCGAGCTTGACGAGCAGGTCCGTGTCGCGCACGTCGCCGGTGGTGAGCTCGTAGCGCGGGTGGCCGTCGTAGCTCTTCGTGAGCTTTCCGTACTTCTCGAAGTTGTCGATGCCGACGACGGTATGTCCCGCCTCGAGCAACTCCGGCACGAGATAGCCCGCGATGAACCCGGCGGAACCGGTGAGCAGAATCCTCATGACATCACCTGTTTGCCGGCGCTCGGGGAACCGTGGATCCCCCAGACGTCGATGACGATCTTGTCGGAAGGGATCGCGAGATCCCGGTAAGCGCGGTGAGGGGTTGCGAGCACGATGGCGTCACTCTCTCGGATGAGCTCCGGTAGCGGCGTGAACGAGGCGTCTCGAACGAACGGGTCGTGGCAAAGGGTGCGCTGCGCCTCCAGCTGGAGCAGCTTCTTCAACTTGTATGACAGCGAATCGCGAATGTCGTCGGTCTCGGCCTTGAACGCCATGCCCAGAATTCCCACGGTCGCCGAGGCGAGCTCGCACCGCTTCGCGACCTGATCGATCAGGAAGCGGGGCAGCCCCTCGTTGACCCAAACCGCGGCTAACCCGAGCGAGAATTGGTCCTTCGAGAACGCCGAGAGCTGCATCGTATCTTTGAAGAGGCACGGGCCCGCCGCGAGGCCCGGACGGGGCATAGCCGCGAGGCGCGGATAGTCGTGGGTCATCGCGGCGTGAATGCGATGGTAGTCGGCACCGTAGGTCGTCGCGATCGTGTAGAACTGATTGGCCGTCGCGAATTGAACATAGCGATACGTATTGCTGTAGAGCTTCGCGAGCTCGGCTTCGAGCGGCTCGAGCACCACGACGCTCTTCGCGAACGATGCGAAGAACGCTTTCGCTGCGGCGAGGCCGCGCGCGGAAAACGCCGACACGATTTGCGGCAAGCTCGCCAGTTCGACGATCGCGTGCCCCTGCGCGATGCGCTCGGGGCAAAAAGTGACGGCTACGTCGAGATGCTCCTGCTCGAAGAACCGTTGCACCTTCGCACTGACGCCGGGATAAACCGTGCTGCGAAGCACGAGCACCTGCCCGTCGCGAAAGTGCGGCCGATATTGAGCGAGGGCCTGCAAGATGACCGACGGCCGGGGCGTCAGGTGCTCGTCGATGGGCGTCCCGATGACCAGCACGACGATGTCGGCCTTGCTAACCACGGCGGCGTCCGTCGTGGCGGTGAGCCGACCCGAGGCGAGCGCCGCCTTGAGCAGCGGGTCGGCCCCCTCTTCGACGAACGGCATCTCGCCCGATCGAACTAGTGTCCTGACCGCGAAGAGCGTTGCATTACGAGTCCTCGCCATGCGCTTCGAGCGTTCCGTGAGCGAAGCGAGCAATCTTCGCGAGGATCTGATCTGCGGTCTTCGTCCAGACGAACGGCTTCGGGGTCTCGTTGCT
>DATBBD010000526.1:0-2917 GCA_036271175.1 Polyangiaceae bacterium
CGGGCCTTCGGAATACGCCAGCCCCGCTTGCGCCAGGTTTCGAATGCGTTGAGCGACGGTGAGAAAGTCCACCGCTCGTTCGTACCATGTCCTCGCGGCGTCACAGGGTCTCGCGCTTCCGCGGAGGGTACCCCCAAAAAACTGGACGATCATGATATGCACTGATATGCATATGCATGCTCGCGCATGTAGACCCGTTCCAGGCCCTCGCCGACCCGACCCGGCGGAGCATCGTCGAGGCGCTTCTCGGCGGTGAACGCGCCGTGAACGACATCGTCGGCGAGGTCGACATCGACCAGTCGGGCGTCTCGCGCCACCTGCGCATTCTCCAAGAGGCAGGTTTCGTTCGGGTCCGCCCGGATGGCGCGAAGCGACTTTATTCGCTGCGGCCGGAGCCGTTTCGCGAGCTCGACGGCTGGGTGGGGCGGTATCGCAATCTTTGGGAAGCGCGACTCGATCGCTTCGCGGCGGAGCTCGAGCGACGGAAACGGGAGCGACCGCGCCAGCGGAAGAAAGGGCTGTCATGACGACGAAACCAGGAACCGAGCGACGGAAGATCACGATGGAGCGGGTCTTCGCGTCGTCGATCGACGACGTGTGGGAGCTGTGGACCACGAAGGACGGCATCGAATCGTGGCGGGGCCCCGAAGGGTTCCGCGTCGAAGTGCGGCGCATGGACCTTCGCGCCGGGGGCGGCCTAGATTACGCGATGATCGCCGAAAAGCCGGAGATGATCGCGTTCATGGAGCGCTCCGGCATGCCGGTCGTCACCGAGGCGCACATCACGTACGCCGAGATCTCGCCGAAAACGAGGCTCCGCTATCTGCACGCGACCAACTTCGTTCCGGGCGTCGAGCCGTACGACGTCGAGCACGACGTGAAGATCGAGCAAACGGCGTCCGGAGTGCGCATGACGCTCACCATCGACGCGATGCACGACGAAGAATGGACGAAGCGCGCCGTCATGGGTTGGGAGAGCGAGATCGGGAAGCTCGCGAAGGTGCTCGAAGCGTCGCGCAACTAACACACGGTCGAACGGCTTTATTTTTGGGGGCGCCCTGCTCCTCCGGTCACGGCAAAGACACGCCGCTGAGCGACTCGCAATAGGCGAGGACGGCGTCCTGAATTTTCGGATCCCGCGACGCCGGGTGCACGTTACGCGGATTCTGATGAAAAAAATAAGCGCCGGTGACGGTCGCCTTCGGATCACTACCGACGGCGAGCCAGGCTTGGGTCACGGCGCCGAGCGCGAGATCGTCGGGGGCGCCGGGGCCGCCCATCTTCGTCGCCACCCAGCCCGGTTCGAGCGCGTTCGACAGCACGTCGGGCCATCGTCGCGCGACGGCGAAAGCGAGCACGACGTTCCAGAGTTTGCTGTCCGAGTACGCCTGAGATCCGTTCCATCGGCGCGACTTCCACTGCGGGTCGCGCAGATCGGTCTCGCCGCTTCGATGCAGGCCGGAGCTCAGGTACACGAGGCGCTTCGGTCGCAGGATGAGCGCCGTGAGCACGTACGGAGCGAGCACGTTGATCGCGAATACCCGCTCGATGCCGTCCGTCGTTTCGACTCGACGCGGCTCCTGATACCCGATCGCGACGTTGTGAATGACGGCGTCGAACGGCCCGGTCGCGTTCGCCTGCTCGGCGACGCTTCGCATGCCGGCGAGCGTCGCCACGTCGCCGGTGACGACGTGTTCGGCGGCGGGCAGCTTTTTCTTCGCGTCGTTCGCCCGCGCGTCGTTTCGGGCGTGAAGCGTCACGCGATGCCCCTCGTCGGCGAGGCGCTTTCCCGCCATGAGTCCGAGGCCGTCACTCGAGCCGGTGATGAAAATCCGCGCCATGGGCACTTCCGTAACTCTGCCGCATCCGGCAAGTGCCGGATACCAGAGATGCAGCGATGCCCGTACGGTCGCCGGAGACCCTGTTCCTCGAGGTTCCGAGCATGTCCATGTCACTTCGCTTCGGCGGGTTCGTCGCGGCGGCCGCGTTTTCGTGTTTTGCTTGCAGTAGCTCCAAGAGCGGCGATTCGTGCGCTCCGGGCGACCAGGACGGAATCAACGATCAATCGGAGACGGTGCTGCTGACGGTGAGCGATACGGCGTTCGCCGTCGGTGGGGTCGACAGCGGATCGATGGAGCGGAACATCACGTCCCAGAACTCGAGCCCGATCACGTTGACGTTGACGAACGTCGGCACGAAGCCGCACGACCTGGTGATCGGATGCATCCCGACGGGGCTTCCCGCTGGATGCCCGACGACGTCGTGTTTTCCGAAGAGCGCGAATTTTGCGCCGCTCGCGCCCGGCGCGTCGATGACCACGAGTTTCACGACGCCGGCGGTCGAAGGGGCATACTCGTTCACGTCCGACGTCGCTGGCGACAGCGCGCTCGTCGGTGAGTTCGTATTGATGTGACGAGGTTCGGCCCCGCAGGGTGGGCGGTGGCGCTCGCGCTCGGCGTGGCGCTCGCGAGCGCGCCCGCGCGCGCGGATCTCGTCGTGGCGGAGCCCGCGACGCCGATCGCCGTGCCGTTTCCGAGCGGCACGCCGGAAATGGAAGCACAGGTCGTGCTGCAGCTCGTCATCGACGCGGGCGGGCACGTCGAATCCGTCGTGGTTGCGTCGCACGCGCCGGAAAAAACGCCCGCGGCGTACGATGACGCGGCAGTGGCGGCGCTTCGCACTTCGTCGTGGAAACCGTCGCTGCGCGACGGGCAGGCCTTCCGATCGCGCGTCGAGTACGTCGTGGTGTTTCATCCGACGCCGGATGCTGCCGCGGTGACGGCGAGCGGTGCGACACCGCCGCCGAGCGGCGCGCCTACGCTGGCGAATCCGGCAACGACGGCGAGCGGTGCGGCTGCTCCGCCGAGCGGCGCGCCTACGCTGGCGAATCCGGCAACGACGGCGAGCGGTGCGGCTG
>DATBBD010000527.1:0-2516 GCA_036271175.1 Polyangiaceae bacterium
ACACCGGAAACGTCCGGCAACGAAACGTCGGTGATCAACGCATCGACCGACGTGGTCGGGTCGGCGTAGAACGACGCGGCTTCGGTTGCGTTCGACGCCATCACGACGTCGAAGCCGAAGTTGGTGAGTAACTCGCCGAGGGTCGTTCGAACGTCTTCGTGATCCTCGACCAGGAGCACGCGACGGCGATGGAGCGACGCGGGGAGCCGCGGCGCCGGCGGCACGAAGGCCCCGCCGCGCGATTCGCGGAGCCGACGAATGAGAGCGGACTCGGTGAACGGCTTCTGCAAGGTGCGCGTTCCGCCGCTGAGCTTGCCGGTCGAGACGAGCATTTCGTTCGAGTGCGCAGAAATGAAGACGGCGCGCGCATCCGGATGCGTCGCGCGCACGCGCTCGACGATTTGGGGCCCCCCGCTCTGCCCGGGCAACACCATGTCGCTCAAGACGACGTCGATGGGGCCGGCGTGCTCGCGGAGGATGTGCGCCACGTCTTCGTCGTTGGCGGCTTCGAGCACGACGTACCCGTGGCGCTTGAGGTAGTGCCGGATGACGAGACGGACGATGGGCTCGTCTTCGACGACGAGGACCGTCTCGCCGGAAGGGCGAACCGTGAGCGGTTCACCGAGGTCCACCGGCGGCGGGGCGCTCGGTTGCTCCTCGGACAACGGAAGCGACACGAAGAACGTCGAGCCCTTTCCGAGCTGGCTCTCCACGTGAATGCGCCCGCCGTGATCGGCGACGGTGGAGTACACCGAGGACAAGCCGAGCCCCGTGCCTCGCCCGGCCTCGTTGGTCGTGAAAAACGGCTCGAACAGCCGCTCGCGCGTCGTCGCGTCCATTCCCGTTCCACTGTCGGTGACCTCGACGACGACGTGGTTTCCTCGGCGAAGGTCGAGGTCCAGCGGTTCCTCGTCCGAGCGCGATTCGCGCGTCACGATGTCGAGCTGGCCGCCGTTCGGCATCGCGTTTCGCGCGTTCACGCACAGGTTCAACAGCATTTGCTCGATCTCGTCGGGCTGGCAGACGACCGCCGGGTTCGCGGCGAACAACGACGTCCTGAGCTCGATGTCCTCGCCGAGGAGATGGTTCAGCATGGTCTCCATCCGTGCGATGAGCGCGTTCAAGTCCACCACTTTGCGCGCGGTGGGTTGCTTCCGCGCAAACGCCATGAGCTGGTGGATGACCTGCGCGCCGCCAAGCGCCGATGTTTTGACCTGGTCCAGCGCGAGCCGCGCGGGGCTGTCGGCGGCGACCTTCGCCAGCGCCATGTCCACGCACCCGATGATTCCGGTGAGCACGTTGTTGAAGTCGTGCGCGATGCCGCTCGCCAGGGTGCCGACGGCTTCCATCTTGTTGGACTGCCGGCGATCTTCTTCGACCCGTTGCCGCTCGGTCACGTCCATGCCGATGGCCGCAAGGCCGCTGGTCCGCCCGGACTGGTCTTCCATCGTCGCGAAGTGCCACTCGATCTGCCGGCGCGCGCCGTCCTTTTTGACGATCGGGGCCACGAAGACGCTGATGTTCGTTCCGATCAACGCCTTCACGAATTGTTCGCGTACCTCGGCCTGCGCCTCGTCGGTGACGAAGCGCTCGAGCCAATCGCCGCCGATGACTTCTCCGATGCGATAGCCGGTCAACGACTCGGTTCGCGCGTTGAACCCGAGAATGCGACCCTCGCCGTCGAGCGACAGGACCATCGCCGGCACCGCCTCGATCAACCGCTCCGCGAAACCGCGCTGGCGCTGTAAGGCCGCTTCGGCGTTCCGGAGGCGCGCTTCGCGTTCGGTGAGCTCTTGTTGGGTACGGTCGCGCTCGGACTTCTCCGCGACGAGGGCTCGATTCGCGTGAGAGAGGAGCCGCGTTCGCTCCGCGAGCTCGCGTTCGACTTGCTTCAGATGGGTAACATCGACGAGCACCGATCGCGAATGCACCCCGGAGAAGTCCGAGCGGATACTCTGTAACTGGACGTCGATGACCTCACCGTCTCCGCGCAAGAAACGGAGCTCGGTCATCCATTCTTCGCCGCGCTGGCGGACTTCGCGCCGGTGGAGGTGCAACGCGGTGGCGCTTTCCGGCGTCAAGAAGCGCGCAAGCGGGAAACCAACGAGCTGCGACGCGCGTTGTCCGAGCAGAATTTCGGCGGCCCGATTCGCTTCGAGAACGACGCAATCGAAGTCCGTCGAAAGGTAACCGACGGGAGCGAGCTCGTAGAGGTCGCGGTACTTGTCGCGCGACTCGGAAAGCTCGTCGCGAGCCCTCGTGAGCTCGTCGGCTTGCATTTCCAATTCGATTTGATGAACCAGGAGCTCGTAGACGGTGCGCTCGAGACTCTCCGTCGTCGGGCGAGCGCGCGATCCGTCTGCGACGATCTCCGCCCGCGCCCGCAATCCGCTCAGCATCGCGACGCGCCCGGCCTTTTCCTGATTCATGCAGTTTTCCGCCCGTCTGGCGGGTTCGGAAACAGACACCGCCGTGTCCCCGACGATAATCTCAGCTCGGCGCGGGCTCAACTGTGC